>JAIVYW010000056.1:0-7720 GCA_048635215.1 Candidatus Atribacteria bacterium | reverse complement strand
ATGAAGTGAATGCAAACAGTATCCACAGCCATAATCAGAAAGACATGATTTCGTTTAGCCCATTAATTTTCCTGTTACAATCATAACGCAACGCAAGCCAATTTAAATAGGGGACACGACGTACTCCAGAGGAGTTTGTCTGTCCCGATGTTAAAGTTCAAAGCGGAGAGTTGAGAATTGTGACGCAATTGTAAACTCCACGCCTCCTACAATGTCACTTAAACGGTTCAAAACTCTTTTGGGTTGGTCGCCCGGCGCTGCCGGGCTCCCGTTGAGCGGATGAGGGAAGGAAAAGAAGAAGAGAATGTCATCCAGAGGGAGCTTGCGACCGTGGGATCCAGTTTTATTTCATCCTGTCTTTTCTCACTTTACACCTCACACTTCAGACTGCATTTATCGTTGGGAGTGCAAATATAAACATTCCATTGTTACCGTATTTATGAAACAGAACACCGTGTTACGAAAAAAAGATTGTTCAAAAGTTAAGCTTCGCAGAGCACAAGTGACAAGTGCACAAGTGACAAGTGTGTAAGGGATAAGGAAACACACCCGTAACCGGAAAATCAATATTTCGTTTCTTTCGTTAGAATCATCCGTTAAAATGATAGAACGCCGGAGCTATCAGCCTACGGGACGGAAGGTTGAATATTTTAACTAAATACATCCAATTCAGATTAATAAGTGGGTTGAAAAATTCACCACCTCCGTCCCTGGAGAATTCGGGCGGGTGGAGGGAGAATGGGGTTAGAATCTCCCGGAAACATTTTTCACACTTCTTCTAATGTCATCCCCTCTCTATTTTGTCATTATCGGGCTTGACCTGATAATCCATCCTTCTCTACCTACAAACCTATCACCCTATCATCCTATCACCTTTTACTTACCCACCTCGCACCTCGCACTTCGTACATCGTACTTTCTTCATCATTTGATTTTTCCCCCGGGAAAGATTAAAATACTCCATGCGATCCAATAAAAAAGTTCTCCATATCATTACACGCCTTATCGTGGGCGGCGCCCAGGAAAATACGATGTTCACAATGGAAGGGCTTTTATCACGCGGCTGGGATGCGCATCTTCTATCCGGCCCTACCGCCGGCCCTGAAGGCGAGATAGTGGGCAGGATAAGAGAACGGAATATCCCTTTGACGATAGAACCCAGCCTGATCCGTAATCTGTCTCCCAAAAAGGATGTCCTCGCGTTTTTCCGATTGTATTCTTTTTTTCGCGCCGGCAGATACTCAATTGTACATACTCATTCATCAAAGGCCGGCATTATCGGAAGATGGGCGGCGTATTTTGCCCGTGTTCCCAATATCATTCATACAGTACACGGCCTTCCTTATCATTTCTTTCAGCCGTTCTATATAAGATATTTCTATGTACTTGCAGAATTCCTTACCTCCCTTATCACCCATAAGATCCTCTATGTGTCAGGCAATAATATGCAGAGCTGCCTCATTCGCGGTATAGGGAGAAAAAGAGACTCGCATATTGTAAGAAGCGGCCTGAATATTGATGATTTTCTGAACGCTATCGGCAAAGGCGCGGAGATCCGAAGGAAATTCGGCTGCGGCGATGATGATATGATCTTTGCCACCGTGGCAAGATTATTTCACCTGAAGGGACATAAGTATATATTGCAGGCCGCTCCGGAGATCATCAGAAAGCACCCGGGAGTGAAATTCATGTTTATCGGCGACGGTATCCTGCGGGAGCGATTTGAGCGTATAGCGCGGGAAGAGGGGATTTCAGAAAACATCATCTTCACCGGTCTTATCCCCCCTGAAGAAATACCTATTTACCTTGACAGTTGTGACGGAATTATACACCCCTCATTAAGGGAGGGGCTTCCCCGTGTCGTTCCTCAGGCATTTTTGCTGGAAAAGCCGGTTGTCGTCTTTGATGTGGACGGTGCATCGGAGGTTGTTATTCCAAATATCACAGGATTTTTAATACCCCCCGGTGACATGATAAATTTGAAAAAATCTTTGAATTATGTTATAAATAACACTGAAGGGGCAAAAAAAATGGCTCTTTCCGGCAAAAAACTGATCCTCAGGGAATTTACCATTGACAAGATGGTAGGAGACATTGAGGATATCTACAAGAGGATGCTTATTGATGGCTAAGAAGGGTTCGTCAAAAAATTTCGAAAAATTTATAAGTGAAGGCATGATCGAGCTTGATAAGAAGGGCTATGTCAAAGCGGCAAAATTTTTCCAGAAAGCGGCACAGGCGGACGAAGAACGGTATGAGCCCTATCTTTATCTCGGCAATCTTTATTTTGAAGAGGGCAAGGAAGATGAGGCAAGAAAAAATTATCTGACAGCCATCGAAATGAATCCGAAGGTAAAAGATGATTTTTTAAGCTCCGCGAAATTACTATATGAAAAGAAGGTATATGCGAGAGCGATACTTGAACTGAAAAAAATAATATTGCTTGATAAAGAGAATTGGGATGCTGTATCGCTCCTTGTCAAGATCTATAGCGAAGACGAGAAATTCGATAAGGCGAAAGAGTGTTTAGAGAATATCTATGAGCAGAATCCCGATTCCGTGGATGTAATGCGTGAATTGATGTATCTCTTTGAGGATCTCGGCGATTATGAGAAGGCGCTCGAGTTTTCCGAGAAGCTGATAATGGATATTACCGAGGACGCCTTTCTCTTGAACAATAATGGTTTTATTTTAGAGAAATTGGGCCGTTATGATGAGGCCATCGGTTATTTCGATATGGCAATACAGTTAGACGAACTCACTCCTATGTTCCATTTCAATCTCGGCACCGCCTACAGATTGATGGAGAATTTCTCACGGGCTTTGGAGTGTTATGATCAGGCCTTGAAGATTTATCCCGATGACACGAATGTATTGGACGCGGTATCCAACACTTATATCAAGATGGGAGATCTGGAAAAGGCAAAGGAAACACTCAAAAGGATACTTGAGATCAACAAAAACGACGCATTCGTGCATAAAAATTACGGTGAGATCTACTTTCTTGACGGCGAAATCGACAAGGCCATTGATTCTTTTAAGAATGCCATAGCGATGAATCCTAAATCCCTCGAGAGTTATCTGAGATTGGGCCAGATCTATTATTCCCAGGCGAAGTTCTCCGAGGCGAAAAAGTATTTGCAGACAGGCGTTAACCTCTTTCCCAAGAACATTGATATGGTTCGCCTTCTTGCTATCATGGACTTCGAAGCCGGTTCTTATTCCGATTCCATCAAACTCTACAAGAGATATATCGCGAACGCCGGATTTGACGGTGATATCATGGCGAATCTCGGTTTCATCTACAATGAGCTCGGCTTCATACATTTCGCCATTTGGGCATATGAGAAAGCAAATAAATATAAAGAAAGTGAAGAGATACTCTTCGCTCTGGCGCAATTGAGCCTGAGGGTAAGAAAGATCGATGAGAGCATAGGCTATTTGAAAAGCCTGCTTACCCTTGCTCCGGAAAAAGTGAAGTACTACATTATGCTTTCACAACTTCTCACGGAAAAGGGTGATCTGACGCATGCCGCCGCCGTTCTGGAAGTGGCTCAGAAGACAAATGGCGATGATTATGATATCCTGGTAAACCTTGGCGAACTCGGAATTAAAGAAAAGAAGATGAAGGAAGCTCTGGGGTTCTTGAAGACCGCTATTTCCAAGAATGCCAAACGCGCCGACGCGTATATAGCGATCGCGAAGATCTTTTTGGGCCTCAATCAGCCCGCAAAAGCTGAAACGATGCTGACACAGGCCTTGAAATTCGTCGGCGAATCCGCTGAGATCTACTTTTATCTCGGCGATGTCGCGGGCAAATTCCCCGAGCGTTTCGATGAAGCGGTTGAATTTTACGAAAAGGCCAAGCTTCTCGATCCGAAGATAACGGCAACACATTTTAAATTGGCACAGAATTTTATAGAGCTCGGCCATCTTGAGGAATCTTTTAATGAGATCAAAACTCATCTTGAGGAATCGCCGGACGATATTGAAGCCCTGAAGATGCTTGGGTATATTCACATTCAGAGCGGAGTATTCAAGGAAGCGCTTGATACATACGAGAAAGTACTGGGCTATTCCCCGGGTGAAGAGAAGAATATCGAAAATGTAATTCAAGTCCTCCGCGAAGAATTAGAAAACCGAATGAATGAATGAAAATTTCCGTATTGGGATCCGGCTCCAAAGGTAACTCGATTTTCTGTGAGGCCGGCAATTCAAAATTTCTTATCGATATCGGCTTTTCCTACAAACAGATATGCAGTCGTTTATCCGCCATCGGCGAATCCCCTGAAGATATTGAATTCATACTGATTTCACATGAACACGGCGATCATATCAAGGGCCTTGAAACATTTTTAAAAAAACACCCTATCGAATTTTACACCTCTTTCGGTACTCGGAAATACCTTTATTCGAAGATAAGCAATGCCTCAAAGGGTAATGTCATGGGAAGAGGCAAGGTATTAAAATGCGGTACCGCAAGTATACGCTCTGTGGACCTTAAACACGATTCCGCCGGCAATATCGGCTTTTATATCAAGGATGCGGACGCTGCAGCCCTTTTCATTTACGATACCGGAGATATTCCTGAAATGATACTTAAGAAGATCAAAAAAGTTGATGTGCTGGTGATCGAAGCAAATCACGATATCGACCTGCTTTTCGGTTCGAAATATCCGTGGAATTTGAAACGCCGGATACTGGGCGAGAAAGGTCATTTATCCAATGAACAGGGCTTTGAATTCTTTGCTGAACTTATTGAGGCGGGAGCCGGAATACGCTATGTTTTTCCATTTCACATGAGCGAAGAGAATAATTCCTTTGAAAAGGTCATGAAGGTATATACCAAAGGATTTTTAAAGAAAAACGCAGTTGAATTGGTCAGGACCTTCCAGGATGAGCCATCAAAGATGATAGAGCTATGACCCCTTGCGAAATATTAAAGGCCGGCGGTATCATTATTCTGCCGACAGATACGGTACCCGGGCTTTTTGCCTTGGCGTTTAATGATGAAGCCGTCAAGAGAATCCGGACACTTAAGGGAAGCGGCGGGGAAAAACCGCTTCAGGTATGGGTGTCAGATCCGAAACAGGCCTCAGAGCTCGGTGTATCTCCCAAGGATCTGATAATTCTTGAAAAATTTCTTCCCGGCCCGTATACGGTCATAGTGCCGACAGAAATGAAAACAGCGGCCTTTTCCAACGGTACGGTGGGGATAAGATGCTCCACTGTCAAAGAGATCAATGAGATCATTGACGAATGCGGCCCTCTGGCTGCCACAAGCCTGAACGAGGGCGGAGGAGAATTTTCCCTCTCCCTGCTGCGCTTACCCGCTTTTGCCGATATTCATGTCTTTGGTGAAATCTCTGAGAAAATCGGTATTCCCTCGACAGTGATTAGGAAAAACGGCTTGGGAGATGATATACTAAGATTCAGTGCAGGAGGTTTGGAAAATATGGCTGCGGATGTAATTATCGGCTCTGATCACGCGGGTTTTGAAATGAAGGAAAAGGTAAAAGAGATCCTTCAGATGAAGAAAAAAGAATTCCTTGATATGGGAACTTTTGACACAAATTCTGTAGATTACCCTGATATCGCGCAAAAGGTCGCGATTAATGTGTTGGAAAGCGGTTCTAAGGGGATTTTGATCTGCGGTACCGGTATCGGGATGTCTATAGCCGCAAATCGCTTTAAACGGATTAGGGCGGCATTGTGCCATAGTCCGGAGTATGTGGAGCTTGCGCGCCGGCATAATGACGCGAATATACTTGTTGTCGGTGGAAGATTTCTTGATCCGAAAGAGCTTGACAAGATGATAGATAACTTTTTCAATACCGATTTCGAAGGTGGCCGCCACGGTAAAAGGGTTGAAAGTATTGAAAAGTAAGTTGACGCTTCTGATCCTTGTTTTCATTCCCGTTATCGTGATTGGACTGGATATTTCTCTCTCCGGCGGGCCTGTCTTTCCACTTTTCGGCCAGCAGACCTATCTGGATGCGGGATATGAACTTCAGGGCAGGATACCTTTTTGGCAGAACGATCTTCTAGAATTCGACATCGGCATCAGCCACGCTTCTCTCGCCGCGTCCAATTTTGAGGATATCACCTTCACCCTGACCTCATTTTCTCCGGGCCTGACATATTCTCCATTCAAGGGATTTCACTATTGCTTAGGCACTTACGCCCGCTTAAGCGTGATCTCCGAGGTGCTCAAATCGGACTCGGGAGAAATGGGCAAGACCTTTTTCGGCATTCATCTGGGTGGATTTATACGCTACTATTACACCGAAAAATTAAATCTGTCATGTGACCTGGGATTATTTGTTACCGACGGCATCTACCTGCTATCTTTGAAATTCGGCATAATCGTTGATATATAGGCGGTAATATGAGAAGAAAATATATATACGGATGCCTTCTGATACTCGCTCTTATCGCGCTCGCCGGATGCGGTCTTAACCCTCTGATCCCGTCTCTTGAAGAGTTACGCAACGACAAGAACTATCTTCCTTTACATGCCTCCTCATCCTGGTCATTTGAAAGCGCGGCAGGCGAGACATTGACTTGGACGGTGACAGCTCAATTTACCACATCCTCCAGAAATGTATTTACTGTGATTCAGAACACAGCGGAAAATACGACCACATATTATATGAGCCCCGATTCCAGAGGGGTCGACTTTTGTAATCTCGGTATATTCAATCCATTCATAAGATACCCGATGATCGAGGGATTTACCTGGGAATATTCGGGAGGCATTGATTACAATTATTTCATTGTTCAAGAGGTCGGCGTGGAAATTAAGCAATGGGAAGAAACCGTGTATTTGGAATGGGAGGTATATTGGACCTTTCCCGAGATAAGTTATGACTATTCCAAATATTTCCACCTGGCAGACGGCATCGGTCCCGTTTCAATACAAGAAGGCGAGATCATTTATTACCTGAAGGATTTTAATTAGATGAGAATAATAGACGAAGATTATATGACAGTCGCGCTTAATTTAGCGAAGAAGGGCAAATATACGGTGTCTCCCAATCCCATGGTCGGCTCTATAATAGTGAAAAAGAACCGCATCATCGGCAAGGGCTATCATCGAAAAGCGGGCAAACCCCATGCAGAGGTATACGCTCTTCGGGAAGCAGGCACGGACGCGAGGGGCTCAACCATGTATGTTACGCTCGAACCCTGCTCGCATTGGGGCAGCACGCCGCCCTGCGCGGAAGCAATCATCAAAGCGAAGGTGAAGCGTGTGGTCATCGGCATGGAAGATCCCAACCCTCAGGTTAGCGGTAGAGGCATTAAGATGATGCAGGATGCCGGTATCGAGGTAATAACAGGGATACTGGAAGACAAGGCAAGGGAGCTCAATAAATTCTTTGTCAAGTATATCAGCACCGGATTGCCGTATGTCATACTCAAGGCCGCTATATCTCTTGACGGCAAGATCGCGGTCAATAACGGCGATTCCAAATGGATATCAAATGAAGGCGCCAGAAAGAAGGTTCACGAACTCAGAAATGCAGTTGACGCGATCATGATCGGCTACAATACACTTAACAAGGACAATCCGCATCTCACGGTAAGAAGCACCGCTAAAAAGAGAGACCCCTTGAAGATCATACTGGCAGGCAGAAGGAAGCTCAGGAACTTGAGTAAATTAAACCTTTTTAAAGAAAGCGCTGATAAGATCATCATCGTTCAGAATATGAACGCGGGG
>JAIVYW010000055.1:0-7840 GCA_048635215.1 Candidatus Atribacteria bacterium | reverse complement strand
TTTATCCGGCAATGCTGATTTTGTCTCCCATATATTGGAATTCGTATCGTAAACTTCTAAAATATTAACTTGATTACCAGAAGTATCACTACCACCTGCAATATATATCTTATCCCCTATTACAGCATCTGCAGCTGCCGATCTTGGTGTTGGCATCGAGGCCTTTGTCTCCCATGAATCGGAAAATGTGATAAGGATACCAATAATGGTGATCGCTAAAAGAAGTGTTTTTTTCATTCTAACCTCCCAACTCCCATAGTGTAATACATATTCCACTAAAAGGCAAATACTTTTGAAGACTATCAAGTGTTCTGATTAGATCGGAGCTTGACATTTACCACAAAATCCTTGATAATACTCAGGATAAAATGAAAAATAACAATGACCTGTACGGAAAACATTATTCGCGCCTCAATAGGGAAAACAAAAGCACATTCATAAGGAGCAGCTACAAAAGCGAGCTTTGGTTCCTGAAAGATCTGGACCGCTCCCTCAAAATACTGGATCTCGGATGCGGGCAGGGAATCCTTTTGCGATACCTTTCTTATCTGGGTTTCACCTCTCTTACCGGCGTAGACATCTCTTGCTCTCAATTGGAAGCAGCAGAAAAGACGCTACCGGATAGTGTACGGCTGGAAAAGGATTCAGCCATTGAATTTCTCGGAAAGAACAGGAATGCTTTCGATCTGATCATTTCCTATGATATTCTTGAGCATATTCAGGAAGACCTGGTGCCGGAGCTCTTAGAACAGATATTCGGCAGTTTGAAAACCCATGGGCGGGCGATTTTCAGAACGCCGAATATGGGGTCACTTCTGGGTATCTACTCAAGATATATCGACATCACACACAAAACAGGATATACCGAATATAGTTTAATGCAGCTTCTGGATGTATCTTCCTTCTCAGGCAGTTACAAACTTTTCGCACCCTCTTACGGCATTCTTTCAAAAAAATGGTTTGCGGAACGCCTCAATTTTCTCATATCCGCCATACTTTTCAAGATACAGTTCCGCTCCATCCCGCGTTTTTTAAACAAGAATCTCTTGGCATATGCGGAAAAACGAAGTAAGTAGAAAATTTTCTTAAAATATCTCTTGACTTTTTAAGTTTTTTTTTCGATAATACTCCATATGAAAGAAGATCGCGACAACAGTTTTTATCTCAAGGAAATAGACCGCCTGCGAAAAGAACGCAATGCGGTCATCCTTGCCCATAATTATCAGCCTGAAGAGATCCAGCTCATCGCTGATATACTCGGAGACTCACTTGATCTCTCTGAGAAAGCGGCGGAGGCAGAAGAAGATGTGATCGTTTTCGCCGGCGTTTCGTTCATGGCGGAATCCGCAAAGGTCCTTGCCCCTACAAAAACCGTCTTGCACCCGGTACCCGATTCAAGATGCCCTATGGCAGATATGATCGATGCCCGGAAGGTGCGGGAATTGAGAGAACAGAATCCTGATGCGGCTGTAATAGCCTATATCAATACGAATGTTGAGACCAAAATGGAGGTTGATGCCGTGTGCACTTCCGCCAATGCGGTAAGTGTGGCTAGAAATTTTCCCGCGAACAAGATCATATTCCTTCCAGATATAAACTTAGGCCGATTTGTGAAAAATCAGGTTCTGGAAAAGGAATTCATCCTTTATAAGGGATTCTGCAGAGTTCATGAGTATATCAAACCAAGGGATCTGAGAAGGATCAAAAAGGAACATCCCGAAGCCATCGTTTTAACGCATCCAGAAGCGAACGAAGAAGTGTGTGATCTTTCCGATCATCTGCTGGGGACGGGCGGTATGATCAATTTCGTCGCCGATTGCCCTCTCAAGCAATTCATCATCGGTACCGAAGAAGGTCTGATCCTGCGTTTAAGAAGAGATTTCCCAGACAAGGAGTTTTTTCCCGCTCAACCCAGAATAATCTGTTCAAATATGAAGATGTTTACCCTAAGGCATATATATCTTTCGCTGAAGAATATGTATAAGGAAGTCATTCTTTCTGAAGAAGTGATCGAAAGATCTTTGAGATCTCTGGAAAATATGTTCAAATACGGAAATTCCTGAGGCGGTACACGTTACGCACATCCGTAAACGAAAAATAGTTATATCGTTTAACTCATTAATTTTCCTGTCACAATCATATCACGCCGCACCCCAAACAAGATATGGGACATGTCGTACGCCGCAGGCGTTCGTCTGTCCCGATGTAAAAGTTCCAAGCGGAGAGTTGAAAATTGTGAAACAATTGTACACTCTTCGCCTCGTTATAATCATACGAAACCACTCTCCACACTTCTTTGAATGTCATTCTGAAAGAGCGTTAGCGACTGAAGAATCCATCTCCAACCTCCAACCTCCACCCTCTAACCTCTATTTTTCTTTTCTATTATCGTCTTTGGGAACATCGATGGGAGAGCGGGAATCGATGACATTATCTTTGGTCAAGTATGCTTTCAGCTCTTCATATGGAGCGTTTTGCCGGAGATTTGACCTGTTTTTCAGAATTACGGTCTCCTTTATTGGATTAAAACCGACGACCTCAACTTCTTCCTTTTCCTTATTATCACCTTTGTACATGAATCTTTTAGGAAGCGTATTTATCTTCTCAACAAAATCAGAATAATTGTGATATTCGTACCTGAGACAACATAGAAGGCGATTGCACAAGCCGGTGATCTTCTCGGTGTTTATATCAAGATTCTGTAATTTTGCCATCTTAAGGACCACGGGGTCAAAGCGATGCAGAAATCTGGAACAGCAAGTCTTCTGCCCGCAAATGCCGATAGTGGGAAAGGTCCGCAGTTCATCCCTTATTCCTATTTGACGCATTTCGATGCGTTTTTTCAATGTCCCCGCCAATTGCTTCACAAGATTTCTGAAATCCACACGGCCTTCGGCGGTATAATAGAAATAAACCTTTCTTTCGGATAATGAAAACTCCGCACGGAGGAGATTCATCTTCAATTTATCCTGCTCAACAAGTTCCCTGCAGGATTCGTAAGCATTGATCTCGTTTTCACGGACCTTCTCTATGACTTTCTCCAAGGCCTTGTCAACTACACCCAGAACCCTGACCTCATTTCTCTTCTTTGTATCCTTGTGAGAACATCCGCTTTGGAGAAAAGTCCCTATCCAAAGGCCGTCTTCGGCCTTTACAACTACCTTCTGACCCTTCCGGTATATCTTGGTACAATCCGCGTAAGCGAAATCCTGTGTAAAACGGAATGTCAGACAGCAGCTTGTTTTTATCTTGGGGACAAATTCTATATCCACCTTCAGGCTCTCTTCGATATCAGCCCTGTACATATCGAAATCCGGCAGATCCTCTTTCTTTTCATAGTAGATAATGAGCTTTGTCCTATTGAAGTTGGATTCAGCGCCGGTAATATGCAATTTGATATCCCTTTCTCCAAAAAAGTCGATAACCTTTTCCTGAGCTTCTCTTTCGATATCAATATTGTGTTCTATGATCTTCTTTTCCTGATTGCCGATATATCCATGAAAGACAGGGGTGTCCGGTATTTGATCGAGATACAAAGGGTGATCGATAACGGTGGCTGTCCAAATCCCATCGTATGTTTTCACCAGCACTTCATCGTTTTCCCTGAGATTGATCTCTCTCTTGGCAAAAAACATAACAAAGTCAAAGGTTCCTTTCCATCTGCCGAAATATAATTTCATCTTCGTTTTTCCTTATTTGATCTTGGAGTTATTATAACAAAATCGTGGAAGTTTGCAAATATATTATGCGAAATGCAATTCAAGGAGGCCTTTCTCAAGGGTAAGGTATGAGAAATTCCGTATCCAATCGCCTGAATTGGCGTACACAACACCTTTTTGGACCCTCAATTCGGGAAAATGGGAATGACCCAGAATAATTCCGTGGAGATGATATTTTTCCGCCAGCCGGAAAGCTGTGGCGGCCATGGCATCTACCTCCTGCATGCTGTGCCCCTTCAGGGGAGATGTCCGCGAAACATACATTGCTGATCTCAGAATGGCACTCGGTGATACAAGCGAACTACCCAGCCGGACCAAAAACCTTTGGCGCAATAATCCTTTTAATGCCCTGTATCCTATATCCGAAGGATTAAAGCCATCTCCGTGATGGAAAAAAAATCTCTTGCCGTTCTGCGATAAACCCAAACCATGGGAACATTCCCGGATCGAATATTTTTCAAGAACTTCCGATCCCCAGGAGTCATGGTTACCTGGAATAAAATACACTGGGATGTTCATCGCGGACAAACGCTTCAAAACGGGGCCATTGATGCCAAATCTATTTTCAACAGAGCTGAAAAGAAGATCAAAGATATCTCCGAGCAGTATTAAAATGTCACATTCAGGAAGATCATCAAGAAATTGCAGGAAACGGGAACTGCCAAGGGAATTTTTAATTCCGTAATGTATATCGGAAACGATTAAAGCTCTTTTGCCTGTAATGTTGATCATAGTGAAAGATATATGAGCATCCCGCCCAGTATCAGGAAGAATACTCCGGTAATAACCTTAACGGAAGGACCCAGTTTTTTATAAGTATTATTGAAGGTCTGTGAGGAAAATCCCAGATATGTAAGAAGGAAAACCACGATCAGAGGAAGAATAAAAAAGAGATTGTATATGACAAGAAAGAGAAATGCCCGGACTCTCAGTTCTGGAACCTTCATGACGAAGGTGATCGTTGGCAGATATACCTGTCCTGTGCACGCGAATTCCACAAGTGATATCAGGATTCCCGTTATAAACGCGGATATCCAGATATTCTTAGCGCTCTTTCCTTTTCTGATGATACTATGCGCCTTTTTCTTCAGGTAGTCCGGAAGCTGAAGAATAGCTTCACCGCTTTTACCGGCTTTGAACTTGAAATAATCAAAAAAAGACAGCAGTGCAAAGACCAGGACAATAATGCCCATGACCAGATAAAGAATCTTTGAAAGTGCCTCAATAAAATTCAGGGACCGCAGAACAGCGACAAGTCCGATGCCGATAAGCAGATATGACAGGAAGATAGCGGTACAAAAAGATATCCCCGTAATAAGAACCTCTTTTTTCGTTCGCTTTATCAAGGTAAGAAATGAGATGAAGAACAAAATAGTGGTAAAGGCGCAAGGGTTTATTCCGTCTATGATGCCGCCGATTATAACGGCACTCAGCCGGAACTTTCCAAAACGGGTCAGTATATTTCTCTTGGCATCCTTCTGCGTGTCAATATCCCGCCACCAGGGCGTAGTTTCTGTTGTGAGAGCTTCAATAAATTCCGATATGGAGCCGGGTTCAACCTCATCCTCAAAAAATACACGGTCGCGGATAAATATCTTAGGATAACCCAATCTATTCTTTTCGGGTATCTCGAAGCGCTCTTCCATTGCCTCAAAAAGAAGAATATGCTCCGGCAATTCGAAATAATCCACCTCAAGGGGATAGGTCTGCTTCATCACTTCAAGCATCTTATCGGTCTTTCTGCAGTGAGAACACCCCTGGGCATAGAAATATGCCAGATACACCTTTGCTATTGTTGTATCCGCTGCCGCGGTATCGGAAGGCTTCGTCCAGAAAGGGTCTTTTGTAAAGGTCCCGCGATCCATGATCGCCTGAATTTCCGGAGATGTTACAGGAGAACTTCCCACATATTCAATGAACTCATCCGACCCCAACTCTTCTCCGTAATACAGCTCCGCCCCAATGATCACCTCCGGGAAATCTTCCGCTGCCCGGTCAATCACCCTTTCCAGTTCATAGAGGATGTCCATATTCTTCTTGTTGGTAACCTCATAATACCGGTATTCGGGATCGAATTCGTGAAGCAATTCCTGAAGTTCGCCATTTAAGAGGATCTCGCAATGGTCGCAATCATATGAATAAAAAATATTCAGCACGCTTCCGAAGGAAAGTACGGCAAAAATAAATATAAACAGTAGGACATTAATTCTTTTCATTCTTCAGATGCTCCTTTATTTTCCGTATCTCTTGCATCCTTCGAGATAATTTTTCTTCAAATCCACGATTCCCGGGTTCATACAGTCTTTTCCCTGAGATCTCATCAGGAAGATATTCCTGCCCGTTAATGCCCTGAGGAAATTCATGAGAATACTCATATCCGGAGCCGTAACCCAGATCCTTCATCAATCCGGTGGGGGCATTTCTTATATGCAGCGGAACCTCTAAATAACCCGTGTCTTTGATAAGCTGGGCGGTTTTCTTTTCGGCAATATAGGAGGAATTGGACTTCGGGGAAAGCGCCAGGTATATAACGAGCTCAAGTATGGCAAGCTCACCTTCCGGAATACCGAGAAAGAGATATGATTCCTTAGCAGCGGCAGCAAAGGTCAAGGCATTCGGGTCCGCCAAGCCTACATCTTCCGAAGCGAATCTAATGAGCCGCCGCAGCAAGAAACGGGGGTCTTCTCCCGACATAAGAATTCTCTTGGCCCAATATACGGAAGCGTCAACATCTGATCCTCTGAGGGATTTATGCAGAGCTGAGATCTGATTGTAATGCTCTTCGCCCTGGCGATCGTATCTCAGCGTAGTAGCCTTGACCATTTCCTGTATCATTTCCGCGGAAATTTTTTCTTCAGATGTGGAGCGGACAACTCCCTCCAGGATCATTAATGACACCCTGGCATCCTTGCCTGAAAGATTGATCAGCTCCTTCATTGCTTCCTCGGTTACCGTGATATCCTTTAAAGACCAGCTCTTTATTCCCTGCACCGCACGCTCTACGATGATAAGAATATCTTCCTTGGAAAGCGGGTTCAGAACAAAGACGCTGAGCCGTGAAAGCAAAGCGTTATTCAATTGAAATGAGGGGTTCTCGGTTGTAGCGGCGATCAAAGTGATCGTTCCATCCTCAAGATACGGAAGAAGAAAATCCTGCTGGGTTTTTGTAAAATGATGTATCTCGTCAATAAATACCACTAAACGCTTATGCGCTTTCAGGATGGAATCGGCACCTTTTAAAATATTTCTCAGACCGGGAATACCTGTTGACACCGCGGAAAAATTATAAAAATCAAGATGTTCATCGGAAGAGATGATGCGTGCGATCGTGGTCTTTCCCACTCCCGGCGGGCCCCACATCACAAAGGATTGGAAATCCCCGCTCTCTATCATCTTTCTAAAATGTGAATCCTTTGAGGTCAGGTGTTCCTGCCCCACTACCTCATCAAGACTTGATGGGCGCATGATCTCGGGAAGCGGTTTATTGCGGTCCATTCTTATCCTTGTGCAAGGTCACAGAGCAATTGCCCCGCTTTTGCCTTAGTAATCCCCTCCATCTCAATGATGCGTTTTCCAGATATTATCTTCCCGGTAACGGGCTTATCACCAAAACCCGATCGGTTGGAAATAAGATTGACAAAGAGGATATCCACTTCTTTCGATCTCATCTTCTCTTCTATATTATTCTTTGAAAGATCCGTTTCGGCGGCGAAGCCGATGATCTTTTGTCTTTTTTTACGATTCTTCAATACCCACGCGAGTATGTCGTCCGCTTTTTTAAAGGCCAATTTCCCTGTAAAATCTTTCTTCTTTATCTTCTGCTTATTTTCCACGGGGATGAAGTCAGAGATCGCCGCGGCGGAAATGAAAATATCAGTGGAAGCAAGCTCGGCCTTCACCGCCTTGAAAAAATCCGCGCAAGAAAGCGCTTTGATGATCGCAATATCAGAAGGAACAGGCCGGACAACGGATGTGATCAAGGTAACTTCAGCACCCCTTCTATAAAAAGCCAAAGCGGTCTCATAACCCATACTGCCGGTGGAAAGGTTGGATATGACCCTGACAGGATCGATATTTTCCATCGTCCCGCCAACGGTGATCAGAACTCTCTTTCCAGCAAG
>JAIVYW010000054.1:0-7851 GCA_048635215.1 Candidatus Atribacteria bacterium | reverse complement strand
ATGTGGATTGGAATTGAAACGATTCAATATCTTCGCGGCACGGTCTCCGTTCACAAGGCGGTAAAGCAATTTTGATCTGAAGAGCGACACAAATCCGATCTCAATCCCAGAGAAGAACGCCTGCACTAGAATAAGAAAGATCATCACTCCCAGCTCAAGCATCCTTCACCTTCACCTTAAACGACCGCACCGCAAAATTCTCAACCCTATCCACCAGAACGGTTATCTTTCCGAAATCCACTGCATCGTTCTTTTTCGGCATACGGCGCAGACGGTCCAGGAATAATTCCAATATAGTACTTGAGCCATCCTCTTTGAATATTTCCATCTCAAAAAATATCTCCATTTCAAAAACGGAGGTCTGCGGATTTATTCTGAATGTATTACGCGTCAATTCCTTAATATAGGTCTCGTCAGAAAGTGAGACCATGTCCATTATGTGTTCCGCGGTCAGCATTCCTTCGATACCCCCGTACTCGTCCACCAGAAAAATGGGCTTTCGATAAGAACTCAAGTGCCTTAAAAGTTTTTCAACATTGGAGTACAGCGGGATATATTCACCCGGGATAAGATTTTTCTTAATATGGGAAAGCAGGTCATCGCCGGCCTTATCAAAGAGAGAATAGAGGTCGAAAACTCCAACAATATTGTCCATATTTCCCTCATAGACGGGAATGTAATGATGATCGGAAGCTCGCAATGCCAATTTGATATCCTCGGGGTCATCTTCGAGATCAATACCGTGCATATCACTTCGGTGTATCACAATGGAATCGGCATCTTTTTCCAGAAGGCGGAGGAAATTTCGATTTATGGTCCTTTCTTCTCTGCTCAGTCCACCTTCCAACTTCGAAAGTACAGAAAATAACTCGCCCTTTTCCAGATCGGGCTCAACCGGACCCATGAAGAGGGAAAAGATCTTCAGGAAAAAACCATTTATGAGGTTTATTATAAAAATGAACGGATAAAATAATCTGGAAAAAAGAAAAAGCATATGGCGGACCCAGGAAATAAATTTGATATTATTTTCCAGGGCTATGGTCTTCGGCAATACCTCGCCAAAGATTATTACCAGAAATGACATGATCAGGAAGTTGTACATCTCATAATTAGCCAATCCCGAATTGAGAAATAGTTTCAGAGAAATGGATGCGGCGGTAACATTTACCAATGTATTTCCGATCAATATCGTTGAGAGATAATCCGCACCCTTTTTTTGCATACATACAATATTATCATGCAGTTTTTTATCCGTAGAGCTTAAGTTTCTTAATTGGGCTTTTCTTATGGAAAATAATGCGGTCTCACTGCCTGAAAAGGAAAAGGAGAATATAAGAAGCACTACTAAGAGTACAATTTCGAGGATCATGGAATATTGTACCCGTATCCGATGTTTTTGTCAAGCATCCACAGGTATAATGCGTACAGCGCAAATCCTTGTAGGGGCGAACCTGTGTGTTCGCCCTTCTCAGTCGTTTATTTGTTCTGTAAATTTACATACTTTTCGTGTCATTAGGGCAGACACACAGGTCTGCCCCTACGGCTTCTTTTTCGGATTGTAATCATCGTGTTCCCACTTCATGGGGTTATTCTTTATGTATTCACAAATTTCATTCATTGCTTTTTCATTACGAATAACATGTTCATAATAATTTCGTTGCCATAACTTTTTTTGAAATGGCGGCCACTGGTTAATTTTAACATTACATATATATTCATTGGTTGTCATTGTTTTAAACCATTGAATAATTTTTGGTAGGGAGGATCCACTATGTTTGCTTTTCTTATCAACGCATTCTTTTGTATCACTAGGGCAGACACACAGGTCTGCCCCTACACTTGGACTGATGATGATAATAAAATGAACATGATTTGGCATGCATACAAATTTTCCGCATTGTATATTCCGAAATTTGTTTTCCAATTCATAGAACCATACTTTATCTCGAGAGCCGGCCTCATTTAGAACAATTTTGTCGTTAATTATTTTACCGAACATACATTTCCGGTTCTTCGTACAGATTGTTACAAAATATGCACCTGGCGATGAATAATTGTATTTCTTTAGTCGAATTGATTTGCGATTGTGATTATTATTCATTCGCGGTCATCACTTTATACTTGTTATTGGGAACCCCCATGGTTTGATTATACCACAACCGTAACACAAGAAAAGAGGGACATTCCGTCGACAATTTATTGGCACGACTGTCCCGGATAAAGGTTCCAAGCGGAGAGTTGAAAATTGTGAAGCAATACGAGTGCTCTGATTCATAAAGACGGCAACAATGGCTGATGCTCTTTTGTTCCGTGTTCAAGGCGCGAGGAGAGCCACATACCCACAGCGGTAATTCATTCATCCTCTCCACCTTCAACCTTGAACCTTGAACTTTTGAACAATCTTCTACTTTGATCAATTTCTTCCTCTCTCTTCGCTTACGGACCACAAAGGGTACGCTACACTCATTGTTCGTTGGAATTGATTCAAATCTAAACATTCCATTGTCACCGTATTTATAAATCCGAACACTAAACTCTTTGCCCCGTTTCCAAGGCCCTGTGGTCCATTGCGGATGGAAATTCCACCTCCGTTTGTAATTTTTTGATCCATTGTTATCCCTTCGCCACCCAGGATGACAAGAAAAGAGCCATGCAATCATAAACAAAATGTGCAATAAACGGTATAAAGAAATTTCGCTTCCATATGTACAACGAGAACATAAATATTGACATGAAAACGGCACTCACGACACCGAGAAGACCTTGATATGTGTGGTCAAAACCAAAATAAACCGAGTATAGGATAATTATTATTACTGTAAAAGTACGGCTGAATATTTTCTTTATATTTTCGTAAACAAAAAACCGAAGCAGTTCCTCGCTGAAGGCCGCAAACATGGAAAAGATAAGAATATTAAAAAACCCGGGCTTGGGCATGCCTTTTACCCCATGTATAAAACACTCCAACTCTGTAAAATAATCATCAACTATTATCTTTCCCAGGTAATACTTTAATACCGTGGCAATCCAAATTAAGAACGGTCCGGCCAAGATTCCCAGGAATATGTGATATACCGGCAATCTATTCATCTTAACCGTCTTCAATAACGGGTCACGGTTCGTCATATCGTTTATTACTAGAATCAATATATACAGCAGAAGTGTATTGATAATTTTCCAGCCCACCAAGTTCTCGTATGAAGTAATCACCATATAGTCTGTACAAAAAACAATTGATGTCAAGTACAAACTGATACTACCAATCAGGTCCGAACACAATAAAGCAATTCCGGCAAATATAATAAGATTTTCTTTAACAGTTTTTGATATCATGAGAATACGGCGCCCCTTGAAGGAGGCGCCGATACACCTCCTAACCTTGTGGTACAGTTCCACCAATTTTAAATTTCAGTTCTACTCTATCATTAGTAAGGGCCAAGGATAGATATGAACTTACTTCCCGCTCAATTATTTCATTAATTTTACTGCCGTTTTTCATTGGGTTGAT
This sequence comes from Candidatus Atribacteria bacterium, assembly GCA_048635215.1. GTDB lineage: Bacteria > AUK180 > AUK180 > AUK180 > AUK180 > JAGLWT01. The sequence continues at coordinate 4,343 of JAIVYW010000054.1, read as the reverse complement.
TATACATTTTCTTCGTTTTAAATCAAGGATAATTTGTTTTTCTGATGTTACTCTTTTTTCCTGTCATCCTGATTGAGCTTTAGCGGTTGAAGGATCCATCCCTCTGTATTCTATACCTATTTTCGTATTTTCGTATATACGAAAATACGAAAATGCCATTATTCACTATTTTTTATCCACCTACAAACCTATCAACCATCCTTGCGTGTCATTCCAAAATAGCGGTAGCGATTGAAGAATCCATCTCCTTTCTTATCTCCATTTCGGACACCCGCACTTCGTACGACATACTGTTCTTATCACTTCGTACATCGCACTTCCAACATCATACTCAGCCTGCACAGCAGACTGATGGGTCCACTGGTTCACTGGACCACTTGCTACTCATTGTTCGTTGGAATTGACTCAAACCTAAACATTCCATCGTCATCGTATTTATAAAACAGTACACTCTATCAAAAACAAAACGAAAGCATAGGTGAGCGTAATTTCCATTGTGTCCTCCAAATTTGTGAAAGAGCCTCTCTCTGATCGCATTATATTATAAGAGATATTTTGCATACACTTTGTCAAGTCTTATTTTACATATAGTAAATTATTATTTTACTTATTGTTATTTCCTCCAATATATAAAGACTTGGGCGGGTAATATTTTTTAATGTTTTTCATGAAATAATGGAATCATGAGTATAATTAGCGATTTAAGTGAGTATATTAGATATTATTTACAGAATCCTTTACATATTATAAAGTATTGCCTTTCTGTTTTGTTCCCGGAGCATTGAGAGGAATATTGTCTTTGCAAAGAGGGCAATCTTCCGGAGAATAAAGTGGAAGTTCCATTTTTATCAGTCGAAGATATTTTCTTTCCGGGAAGGGCTCTTTAACGCTGCGGTCAATTATAGATGCGATCACTTCGATATGAGCGCCCATTTCTTCAAGAAGCTGCATGGTCTCTTTCACAGAGCCGCCGCTTGTAACGACATCCTCGACCACAAGGATCCTTTCCCCCGGCACGATTTCAAAGCCCCTGCGCAATGACATAACTCCGTTCTTTCTTTCTGTGAAGATAACTCGTTTACCCAGCTGACGGGCAACTTCATAAGCCATGATCACCGCGCCGACCGCAGGGCCTGCTACGGTATCGATCTGTTCTGTATCCAATTCCGAGATCAACTCGGCAATTAATTTTTCAGCGTATTCAGGCCGTTCAAAGAGCTTGGCGCATTGCACATACTTCTCGGAATGCTTCCCCGAAGCCAGAAGGAAATGACCGTTTTTCATGGCTCCGCTTTGTTCTAATATTTTGATTATCTCTTCTCTATTCATTTTATTCCCCCAATTCCCTTAGAAGCTTCTCTACCGGATGATTGAAAAGAGAGCGCCCCATAACAAGCATATCGGCTCCGTTGGCGAATGCCTCGGCCGGGGTTGTAACCCGCTTCTGATCATCCGCGGAGTCCTCTTTATATCTTATGCCCGGGGTAACCTTGATTATATTCGGAACATCGACTGCGCTCAGATCTGCCGCGGACATGATAACCCCAGGTACGCCCCAGTCAGCTGCGGACTCTATCCTGCGGCGAATAAGAGAGGAATGATCCTTGTCAATACCAATGGAATGAAGATCATCCGTCGATAAACTCGTAAGAAGGGTTACGCCTAGGATCTCAACGCCCAATTGCCGGCCTTCTGTCGCCAGAGAACGCATGGCCGCTTCACCCGAGGATATATGAGCAGTAAGATAATGGAATGTGAATCTCTTTCTCAAGCTTGTCAAGCCCTTCAGCATCGTATTCGGAATATCATTCATCTTGAGGTCAAGAAAGATCTTCTTCCCTTTCTCATCAAGAAAATCCATAACCCTGGCACCTGCTTCAGAGTAAAAAAGCTGATATCCCACCTTGAAGAGTTCTATATGTGAAGAGATCTTGTTGAATTCTTTTTCAAATGTTTCAAAATCTGAGAAATCCATGGCCGCGAAAATCTTTTCTATCATTGTAAAACCCCTTTGATCTCATTGATATGTCTAATATTGCTGCTTTCCAAATATTCTCTTAATCCCTTTATGATCATTTCCGCTCTCTTGGGAGAAGAGAATATACCCGACCCTAATTGCACAAGATCGGCGCCGAGCATGAGGTACTTGATAAGATCTTCGTGATCAAAAACACCACCGCAGCCGATCAACGGAAGGTTCGTCCATTTTCTCAAGTCGCTGATGGCCTTCAAGCCTACAGGCATTAGGAAACGGCCGCTGAGGCCCGCGACCTTATTCTTGAACTTGAAGCTTCTATTGTGAATATCGACATCAACTCCCGGCAATGTATTTATTGCTGTAATGCCGTCAAAACCTATTTCTTCAAGAAGCTCAGCATTTTTTTGTTTCACTTGAAATACTGACAGCTTTACCCAGATAGTTGTTTCGGTAAAGGCTGCTCTGATCCTTTTTAAGAGAGGTTTAATATCAGAGAGATCCTCCAGAGACGGCTTTCCCATAATATTTGGACATGAAAGATTCAATTCTACGATGCTGATTCCTTTTTGGCGGATGAAAGCAGTGAACTTTTCTATCTCGGACTCATCAAGAATAGCCACAGATACGATGAGCAGGGAATCAAGGGAAACAAAGGGAGAAATATCCAATTCACTGATCCCGGGGTTGGCAAGCCCGATAGAATTCATCATTCCTCCCGGAAGTTCCATTATCCGAAGGCCGGGATTTCCGCTCCGTTCTTGAAGTGTATGTGTTTTCAGAACCACACCGCCAAAGGGGATATCTTTGTAAAAGCCTAATTGTTCCTTTGAAAAAGTGCCCGATGCCGCAAGCAGAGGGTTCTTAAAAGTAAGTCCCTTGAGCTTTACATCTATCAAAGAAGGGAGCTCACAGCTGTGGTGTCAACAATATCTTCCCAATTGCAGCCGCGCGACAGGTCACAGAGAGGTTTCGCGAAGCCCTGGATCACTGGGCCGATAGCCATTGCGCCTGAAATCCTCTGCACAAGTTTATAGCCGATATTTCCAGAATTCAGGTCCGGGAATATGAGGACATTTGCCTTTCCCTTCAAGGGAGAATCCTTTGCTTTTCTTTCCGCGATCGCGGGGACTATGGCGGCGTCAACCTGGATCTCTCCATCAAAATCGAATGTCACTCCTCGTTCTTTCAGAATATTGCATGCATCTACCACCTTCTGGGCCTCGGGAGATTTCGCGGATCCTTTTGTTGAAAAGGACAAGAGTGCGACTTTCGGGTCAATATTCAGTATTTTCCCGGCATTTGATGCGGTCATCATCGCAATGTCTGCTAATTGAACGGAGGTAGGATTCGGCACTACGGCACAATCAGCGAAAAATATTGCTCCATTCTCGCCGTACATCTCTTTATCTGTAACCATTATAAAAAAACTTGATACGGTATTGATCCCCTCACGGAGCCCTATTATCCGCAGTCCCGCACGGATCACATTTCTGGTTGTATTTACCGCTCCCGCTACCTCCAGGTCACCTATGGAATGCCTTAAAAGCATCGCGCCGAAAAATACATCCTGCAGGACTTCTTTTTTGGCCTGATCCAGTGTGATCCCTTTTTCTTTTCTCATTTCGTAGTATTCTACAATGAACTCTTGCGTCTTTTCATAGGTCTCCGGGTTGATGATCTCGATCCCATCCAGATCTACATCCACGGCTTCTGCGATCGGCCGCAATTTCAAAGGGTCACCCACAAGAACGGGGAACGCTATCTTTTCCTTCAGCAAGAATTCCGCGGCTTGCAAAGTTCTTTCATCATATGCCTCGGGTAGAATAACTCTTTTGTTTAATTTTTTGGCTTTCTCTCTAATCTTTCTATTCATATATTGCTCCGATCGGTATCAAATTTTCAAGGGTCTATCAGAAAGTGAACACTTTTGCAAGCAGATCTCTCAGTCCTTCAGTGATTTGCGGATACAGAAAAAGAAATGTGGGGATGCCGATAAAAAATAAAACAGCGATCAGGGTCCATCTTTCTGAACGGAAACCTTTTGTAATGTCCACGGCGCTATAATTATTCTTGTCAAATACCTTTATCAGATTCGGAATGAGGGGATGGACGCTCTTTTTATACTTTATATATTCGTCACCGAACTTTTCAAGTAAAGTGTCCTCCTCGTAGATCACGATAAAAGTATACTGAAATACAAATAATGCAAGAGAGGCAGCGATCAGTATCAGATTCCCCGAAGTGGTCACAAAGCCCATGAAAATAAAGAAATTACCGACATAAAGAGGATTCCGCACAGCGGCATAGGGCCCCGTGATCACCAGATTCCCCGTCGCATCTCCTCTGGTTCTTGATATCGACCCTA
>JAIVYW010000053.1:0-7863 GCA_048635215.1 Candidatus Atribacteria bacterium | reverse complement strand
GACCGCATTGGTAGCTGCGCCTATTCTTAAATTGTCAGCGGAGATCACCATTGAGAGCTCATGCGGATCAAATTGCGATATCCTCAATCTGCCGACCTCTACCAGATCTGTACCGGTGGAGCTGAGAGGAGTGGGATAAAGATTGCCCGAAGGGCTTTCCATGAGCTTCAAATACGGATCGTTCATGATCAATGATCTGACCTCCGGTATCTTCGGGGGTTTGCTGCAGCTCAGGGTAATGCTCTCAAAATGCGAGAAGAATGTCGGGACGCGCAATGTGGTCGCAAGTACCTGAATATCATTATTTCGAAAGATCTTCACCGTCTCCTTATACATCTTCTCTTCCTCGGAGCAGGAGCCGTCAGCAAGAAGGTCTCCGATCTGGGGGATCACATTGAAAGATATGGGGACATCGTAGAATTTGGCGTCCAACTCACCTTTTTGCAGATAAGCGAGCGTTTCATTCGACAGGGCGTCGACAGCCGCGTTCCCTGAACCCGAAACGGATTGCAGAGTCGTCACAATGATCTTCTTCAGTCCGTATTTTTGTCTGATCGGAAATAATGCGAGCAGCATTTCTATCGTCGAGCAATTCGGATTTGAAATAAAGCCCGGCTTTGACGGTATACTGTCACCGTTAATAGAAGGAATCACGAGCGGAGTATCATCATCCATGCGGAATGCCGAAGAATTATCGATAAAGTATTTTCCGCTGCTTTTGTATTTTTTTCTGATATTCTTTGATATCGCAGGGTCGACAGCGAGGAGCACCGCATCGCCCAATATCTCTGAGCTCAGGTCTTTGACGGAAATATCCACGCCCCTGAAGAGAAGGATTTTGCCCCGGGAACTTCCGGATGCGTATAGATTCAGTTTTGAGATCGGCAGGCCGGATTTTTCCAGTACTTCCACCATTGTCCTGCCAACGGCGCCTGTTGCGCCGACTATTGAAAGCTCAAATGCCATTATTCCCTACCGAGTAATTTGAACATTATCTTTTTGCCGCCCTCTACTCCCGGTTGATCAAATGGATCAACACCAAGCAGTTGTGCCGTATAAACGGTAAATATATATGAGAATATGATCAATTCGCCTATGCGCTCCTCAGTGAGCTCTTCCATCGTCAGAAGCGCTGTTGCCACACCCAGCTGATCCAGATTCTCACGGGTGCCTTTCAGCTCAGCGTCGATCAATTGAGAGAAGGTCTTGCCCTTGAGGTATGAGAAAGAATTGTACGGAAGGTCCAGTGATATGTCCTGATCCGTCCCCCTGTTCTCGATGTCGAGAAAGAGAACGAACTTATCATTTGGGCCTTGCGTAAATAATTGAATAATGGAATGTTGATCCGTTGGGCCTACTGCGACTATCGGTGTCTGCCCGACATTTATCCCCTTTTGGTCGATCTTACCGAGGGATTCGCCCCAGAGCTGTATGAACCACTCGCCCCATAATTTCATTTTACCGGAATAGGGAAAAAGCGCCAGAATGTTCTTTCCTTTGAGATAATGCGCCAGATTGCAGCCAGCGAGCGTAAACGGAGTTATGTCCTTATCGTCCTTGATCTTTTTCAGATACCGCTTGGCTCCCGATAAAATGGACTTGATATCGATACCGGCGAGATAAAGCGGAAAGAGCCCCACATTTGAAAGAACGGAGTACCTGCCTCCCAATTCAGACGGTATTTCCAATGAATGCAGTGAATTATCCTCAACATATCTGCGCAGATCGCCTGAAAGCGGATCTGTAATGAATACCATCCTGTTCTTCCAGACCTCGCCGAAGACATTCTGAAGATGCTCGATAAAATACATCGTCAAAGCGGCGGTCTCCATCGTAGCGCCGGATTTTGAAATGGAGACAAATACGGTATCTTCTATGATCATCTCCGAAAGGGCCTCTTCTATGATCATCGGGTCGGTCGTGTCCAGGATGATCAATTCCTTATCCGCCTTTGACTTGAAGAGACGGTATATCATCCTTGTGCCTAATGCCGAACCCCCGATACCGAGGACCACTACTTTCTTATAATAAGGCAGTATCGCCTTGGTCTCCTTGTAAATATCTTCATCAAAACTCAGATGCCTCGAAAAAGGAAAGCCTTCAACATTCAATTTCAAAAGGAATTCGCCTCTCATATTGCGGCAATTCTCCTTATCCTTATCTATCATCTTTTCAAGGGCCTTGGAAAATTCTATTTTCACTAATACCTCCTTATCAATCCTTCGACCTTTCCCAAGATCGAAACATACCTTTTTATCATTCTCTCGTATTCCGGGTTCTCAGGCTGCAGGATCACCATTTTGTTCTCGAAAAATATACGCTTTACAGTGGTCTCTCCCTCGAACATAGCGACAACGATCTCTCCGTTCTGAGCGTAATTCTGCTGTCGAACAACGAGAATATCTCCTTCAAGTATGCCGGCATTTATCATAGAATCCCCGACAACCTTGAGCGAGAAATATTCTCCCGCGGGAAAATATTCCTTTCTGATGGGAATATAGGTTTCTATATTCTCTTCCGCCATCAGCGGTATACCCGCGCTGATCTTGCCCAGAAGCGGTATATGAGATTCGCTGTCCAGGTCAAGCTCCAATATCTTGATGGTCCTCGCCCCCTTTTCTCTCTCAATATAGCCCTTCCTGATAAGCGCATTAACACGGTCATACGCCGCCCGGATGCTGATGCTGAAGTGTTTCGCGATCTCGGCCAATGTAGGAGTGTAGCTCTTTCTACGGTAGAACTCTATAATAAAATCCAGGGTGTCCCTTTGGATCTTGGTCAATTGATAACTGCTCATAATTCCCCCTTTAATGAGAAGTAAAATACGACAGGCGAATCATAAGTGCTGCTGTCTCTGTAAAATTTGGCGGCGCCCAGTCCTATGATCAAGGCATTGTCAAATGTATAATGAACATTCAGATCGTATGTGATCCCGCCGGGTATCACGCCCGCGTCGCCGATGCCGGAGGTACCTTTTACCATATCGGAATAGGATAAAAGCGCGGCAAAAGTAAGGCCGTTAATTGTCTTTTCACATTTGAAATTCAGCCATCCCGCGGGTACAAGCCCCTTCTCCTCTGTGAGTTCATAACCCCCTTCAAGAGAAAGCCCGTCGATGCGTACATTGACAAATAACGCTGATGACTCCCTTGCTTTTGAAGAAGAGCCCAGTATATATCCGTCACTGTTGAAAGAAAGAGTTCCGGGAAAAGACCTGTCATGCAGATACCAGCCTCCGGTCGCGCTCAATTCCCTTTTGGAATATGATATGAAAACATTATGTTTGACGAATTGATCGTGCATATCCTGAAAATACGCGAATATCGGAATAAGGTCTTCGGGAATGAAGCGTTCTTCAAAACCGATCTTATTGCTGATCTCAAGATAGAGGCCTTTTCCGAGGTAATGCCTGAAGAGATAAAGCGGCTCAATGCTCTTGCCATTGTATTGTCTAGAAGCGACGCCTCCGCTGAAAAGCGAGTCGCCACCGCGGAACTTCGCGAGCATTGATAGATAATATCCGGGTTTCAGGCCCTTTGCCGCGAGAATGCCAAGCTCTGTCCTGAAAGAAATCGAGGACGAGAGAAAGAGTTCCATCTCCGCGCTTTGAAGCAGATTTTGGCCCTCAAACTTATTTATGAAAGAATCCATCAGAAGGTATTTCACACGGGTACTGCTCTTCCATCTTCCCATCGTACCCAGATCAGAACCCAGAAGGAAGCCGGCGCTGTAGTATTTGGACGAGGTAATGGAGTCCTTGACCAATTGCAGGATATCCCCCTTGAAATCGGTTTGTACGGCGAAATTCAATACATTCTTAAAGGAAGAGGAAAACTCCGTCCCGAGCTGCCATTTCTCAAAGTAATCCGTCTGCTCATACGGATTGAGATGAAAATACACAAAGGAAGCTGATATCCCCCAGGTCTTTTTTACCAGATCGGCCGAGGTACTCAGCTCCGCCAAGAACTCCGTTCCCAGCCGCATGCCGTAACGGTATTTATCACGGAATTTCTCCTTAGCCTCCGGATCTTTCAAACTACTGTCAAAAGAAGCCTTGTCTTTTTCCTCATCCGGGATCAGAACCTCGATCTCGCTTGACGGAGTATCACTGATGTCCGTATTTTCTATTTCACTGCCTTCGATGAGTATCTCAGGAAGGTCAAGCTCATCCGCGAATGCGGCAGCCGCGCTAAACAATACGATTATCATTAAAAATATCAGTTTTTTCATCAGACCTGCTCCATAATGGCTTGAATGATCTCTTCGCCGGAGATCTTTGATGCATCCAGCATCAATACCTTCTCTCCCATGCCGCTGAACATATCCCAGAAGCGGTTAGGGCGATAATCCTGCAGTACAGCGATAAGAGGCAGGGATGTTTGCAGGAAATTAGTGACCGCCTGTGTGAAGAGCTCAGCTTTTGATTCCAAAAAGCCCAATTCGTCAATGATCAGCAGGCGCTGATCCTCTTCGGTATCGATAAGAGCCTCCACACCGAATGAATTGAAAATAGAAGCTATCTGCTTCGGAGGGTCGTCCACATTGAAATGTATCTTCTCTCCGGTCATAATATTCTGAATACTTATTCCCATGCCATCCAGTTTTTCCGTGATCAGTCCGCCTATCGGCCTTGTCAGAAGCTTGATCGCTCCTTTAACAGCTGAACTCTTACCGGAGCCCTTGGGCCCGTGGATAAATACATGCATATCAGTTCAAGGCCTCCATCACCGAATTTACGAGATTAAGGATCACTTGTTCCCTATATCCTTTGGACGCTCTCAGATCAGAGATCGGAGAGATCGCGTTCAATACCTTCTTTTTTAATTCCGCCGCGCTGCAGTCCTTACGGATCTCCGCCACCGTTACAATGGGAGCCGCGCCGCCGAAGGCGAGCGTAAGTTTATCGTCTTTCAGGCTCCAGCCGACAGATACCACAGCGATCGAAAGGGCTTTTCTCATTCCCGCTTTTATGAAACCGGAATTCTTTTTATTAAAGCCCGCGGGTACGATCACCGAATGAATGATCTCATCATCCGCCATAACGGTTTTGCCGGGGCCTTTGAAAAATTTATCTGCGGGAACAAGCCGCTCTTTTGATCTGGACATGAGCTTGATCTTCGCGCCCATTACCATCAGCGGCGCTATAGTATCACCCGACGGAGATGCATTGGCTATATTTCCCCCGAGTGTACCCATATTTCTTATCTGTGGCGAACCGATCTCATATACTCCCTGATAAAGCGGATAATGCTGTTTTCTTATCAAAGCGTTTTCCTCTATGGAGGTATGAGAGGTCAGAGCGCCTATGACGGTGCCGTCCTTCCCCTTGATAATACCCTTCATCTCATCTATATTTCTTATGGAAAGAATGGTATCGGGATCTATCATATCCGCCTTCATCCTTACGACAAGATCGGTACCGCCCGCCAGTATCTTACACTTGGAGCCGTATTCCGATTTCGCTTTCAAGAGGGATTCAAGATCGGAAATATTTAAAAATCTCTTAATCATTTTTGATCTCCTTTCCCATTATTTCAGCGCCGGCGACAACACCTTCAACGATCTTCTTATAACCCGTACATCTGCATAGATTCCCCGAAAGGGCTCTTTTCAGCTCGTCCATCGTAAAGGATTCCCTCTTTGAAAGAAAATCATACGCGGATACAACGAAGCCCGGTGTGCAGAATCCGCATTGGACTCCGCCATTATCCACGAGTCCTTCCTGTATCGGATGAAGCCCTCTCTGAGGAGAAATACCCTCAATGGTCGTAATACTGGATCCGTCCACCGAAGCTGCCAGAACAAGACAGGATGTAACGGTTTCTCCGTCAAGGATCACCGTACAAGCGCCGCATTCACCGTTGCCGCAGCCGCGCTTTGTGCCGGTAAGGCGTAATTCATCCCGCAAAACATGGAGCAATGTATCGTCATTACTTATTTCAAATTCTCGCCATGAACCATTCAATTTCAATCTTATTTTCACTTCTTCACATCCTTTAGATCCATTCCACCCTTTTGGTAGAAGATCTTCTCTATCTGCGCTGCTATCGACAAGGCCACTTCAAAGGGCTCATTGCCGTTTAGGTCCAAGCCGGCGGGAGCATAAATATTTTCCGGAAATTCTATCCCCTCATCCCGTATCTCTTTGCTGATCTGTACGAATTTCTTCTTGCTGGAGACCACCGCGAGATATTCGGTTTTAATTCCCGACTTCAGCAGTATCTTCAAGGCCTCTTTATCTTCATCATGATCATGACAGGCGATCACTATATACGAGGAATCCCCGCAATTACTGAATGCGCTGTCATATTCTTTGATATTTGTGTAATTATCCCAGGGAAGCCGGGGTCTTTTGTCATAAAGAGTGACACCGTATCCCAATTTCTCCAAAAGTCCGGCAAGAGCTTGATTAACATGCCCGGCTCCGATCAATGCTACCCGTCTTTTTCCGGATACCGATATCAAAAGAAGAGAGACCTTACCGCCGCAGATGCCATCGGCATTAGCGACACCGGAAAGGTCGATATCAAGTGTATCGGTCTTTTGGCCGCTTTTTATCATCGCCCTGCCTGCATCGATCGCTTTCTTTTCGGTCACACCGCCGCCGACACTTCCTTCAATGGAATCGGGTGTGATAAAGATCATCCTTCCGACCGAAGCGGGGGTGGAGCCGGAAGCAAAGGTAATGATCCCAAGTACACCGGCTGAGCCGGATGCGCAATTATCTGCCGCTTCTTGCAGTATCTTTTTCATACTCATCAAGATATCTCCTAAAATGTTGCTTTGTATTTACGCCGATCTTTGTAAAAAGGTCGTCCGACTCATATGAGACGGTTCTATCGGAATGAACAAGTGTATGTGCGCCCCTCTCCAGATCATAGAAAAGTTCTGCGAAATACTTCCGGGGAAAGAACGCCGGATGACCCAAAGATCCCTTGAACGAAGGGGTGATTATATTATGCGGATTCTCCGCCGCCGTGATCAGCATCTTCTCCACGGTCTCTAATTTAATTAAAGGCATGTCTGCCGGCCAGAGGACAAAGCCATCGCAATTATCCGGCAATGCCTTTACGCCTGCTCTTATGGAGTCCAATTGCCCTGTTTCCGGATGCGGATTGTGAACCGTTCTGATCTCTGTCCCTACTGCATCACGGATCTCCGGATAATGGTATATAACAATGGGTTCTACATTCATTTTGCGCAGCTTGCGTAAAATGATATCCAGAAAGGTTTTGCCCTCAATGGTCAGAAGGATCTTATTTCCCCCAAAACGCTCGGAGCGGCCCGCGGCAAGTATGATACAGCAGATGTTTTCCATATAAGGATATTTTACTACAAAATCTTGTCTAATGCAATGTATTTTTAGTATGTTTTCTAGTAGGGGCGAACCTGTGTGTTCGCCCTATTTCCATAAAATCACCCGGAAACATTCTCCACACATTTGTTAATGTAATTGAAATCTCTGAGTCATCCTGAGCTTTTCGGCGAAGGATCCATCTGGTATCTACTTCTTGCGCTTTCCCCCACTATTCATTATTCACTTTTCACTATTCACTGTATTTTGTCATTCCCGCGAAAGCGAGAAATCCATCTTGCATTTACTTCTTGCGCTTTTCCCCACTTTTCACTATTCACTATCCCTGTCATGCAGAGCCACAGGCGTGGCATCCAGGCTTTCTTTCATTCTTCATTCTTCATTCTTCATTCTTCATTCCTCATTCTTCATCCTTCATTCTTCATCCTTCATTCTTCATTCTTTACTATACTTAAACCTATCACCTTTTACTTACCCACCTCGTACATCACACCTCGTACCCCGTACTGTTTTTATCACTTCAGACTTGCTGAGCGAGCTCAGCATTG
>JAIVYW010000052.1:0-7939 GCA_048635215.1 Candidatus Atribacteria bacterium | reverse complement strand
TCTCTGCTTCTCCCCCACACTCGAGCACGGCGCAGCCGTGCGCCCAACCGAGAGTTCCGGAAGGAGTGAATATTTATTAGAGCTTTTAGAGGCAGGAACGAATGTTCGAGGAAAAATGACATGCTGTCTGAGAGAGGAAATTTCCGAACGAGTTCATGCATTTTAATGAGTGCATGCTTCGGTCCGAAGGAAAAAGCGAAAAGAAAAGAGAACCCCTTCCGGAACAATAATATATATATTTCTTTTTGAGCATCATGAAATGATGTGAGAAGAACATATTTTAATAATGAAAAGAGGATATTCCCTTCGAGTTGAAAATCTTTTTCTGTCTTTAGGAATCAGATCACATAATCATATGCAATTATTATCTATTCTCTCTGTTCTTCTCTTCCTAACGGTAAGACACGGCATGCCGTGTCCCTACTAGAAAATATACAGCCGCATTATCGCATATGCGATCACAAGGAATGCAAAACTGATCTTCGTGAAGACAGAAAGAGCTTTTCCAATAAGAGCGCCTATACCTGCCTTCGCAGCATGTGTAGTATCTTTTTTGTAAAGAAATATTTCCCCGATAAATACTCCGAGAAAGGCCCCGCTGAACACTCCAAAGAGTGTGCCTACCACCGGTATAACCGGCGTAAGCAAAAGCCCCAGAGCAATACTGAGAATAAGCGATAGAACAATGGAATAGGTTGATGCCTTGGCCCGTTTGGCGCCAAGAACGCCAAAGACCCAATCAAAGAGTTCTGAAAGAGCTGCCAGAAAGATGCCTATTATGACAAATATCCATCCGCCTGAGCCGAATATTTCCGGGTAGAGCAGCTTCGCCACCAAATTGGCCAGAACAATTACCCAGATACCGGCAAGGCCCGGAATGATCAGAATAAGCCCCGCCGCCCAGAAAAGCGGCAGGGCTATTTTTAATGCAATTTCCAATATTGGTCTTTATCTCTTCTTTTCAAATTCAAGAACAACCGGTGCTGCAATGTATATTGAAGAATATGTACCGGTGATGATCCCCACAAGGAATGCCAGGGAGAACTCATGAAGTCCCGGTCCGGCAAAAATGTAGAGACAGAACACCACCATAAAGGTAGTAAGTGATGTCATAATCGTTCTGGAAAGGGTTTTATTTATCCCGGAATTTATAAGATCACCGAGAGAACCCTTATTGTACTTTCTTGTTTCCCGTATCCTGTCATCAACCACTATCGTATCGTTGAGCGAATAACCGATCAAGGTCAATAGGGCAACGACCACCGAAAGATTAACCTCTTTATTCAGCAGAAGGAATACCGTCAGTGTTATCAGAACATCATGCATAAGCGCCAGTATCGCACCCAGCGAATATACGAATTCAAAACGGAATGAGATATAGACCAGTATTCCGATAAGGGCGAAGAATAAGGCGTAGAACGCTGTCTGCTGGTATTTTTTACCGACAGAAGGGCCTACGAGAGAGATCCCCTCAACATCGTATTTATTGTCCGGAAACGATGCGGTAAGGACCTGCCGAAAGGAATCAACCTCCGCCTGGGTCAATAGATTTGACAATCTCGTTTTGACCACATCCACGGTCGAAGAGTTGACATTGACGGCCAGCGGCTTATTTTCTCTGTCGTCCAGTTTGAACATTTCCTTGAACTGCTCTTCCAATTCTCCGGGGACATTGAAATATTCAATAGCTGTTCCATAATCCTTAAAGATCATATTCTCTTTTCGCGCAGCCATTATCAGCTGTTCTTTTTCCAATACGAAATCAGGCAACTTTCTCTGAATTATGAATCCTTTGTTCTCACGGCCAACCGATTTCACCTCGGCGTTCAATTTGTTCCTGATCGTTTCAAGATCTTTAATGTTCAGCTCATTTGCAAATTTAACCTGCAATTTAATACCGCCCTGGAAATCGATCCCCCAATTAAATCCGCCGCGGATAAAGTAAAAGAGGATACCCAGGATCAGTATTGATCCGGAAATGATATATGCGTACTTCCGTGTTCCAATAAAATCATAATTTGTGTCTTTAAATAAACGCATATCTGCTCCTATATACTGAGCTTCTTGATCTTTACTGTTCCAAGAAGGTATTCAAAACACATCCTGGTAAAGACAAGGGCTCCGAACATACCGGCAAGTATACCGATAGAAAGAGTTACAGCAAATCCCTTCAATGGGCCGGTACCGAATTGAAATAATACGGCTGCGGCAATAAGGGTTGTCACATTGGCATCCAATATTGTCAGGAATGCCTTGCCGAATCCCCGCCGAACAGAGGAGATGATACTATTGCCTGTACGCATTTCTTCTTTGATCCGTTCGAATATCAGGATATTTGCATCGACCGCCATACCTACGGTAAGAACAAGTCCGGCAATACCCGGAAAGGTCAGGGAAAAATTGAAAAGTGACATTATACCGAGAATAACAACAAAATCCACGACAAGGGCGAGATCAACGATCACGCCTCCCCAGCGGTACACCACAATGATAAAGGCAAAGACCAGAAGAAGGCCCAGAAGAAGGGCGTTCTTACCGCGCATAATGGAATCCTTTCCCAATGTGGGGCCAACCGTTTGATTCTCAAGTATCTGTACCGGGGCGGGTAAGGCACCCGCTCTCAATACAAGAGCAAGGTCGCGGGATTCCTGAAGTGAAGCTTGTCCGCTGATAACAGCGCTTCCGTCAGGGATCCTCTCATTTATAACAGGAGCGGAAACCACCTTACCGTTCAAAATGATGGCAAGCCGTTTACCTACATTCTCTTCCGTAATTCTGGCAAATACCCTGCCGCCTTTGGGTTTGAAATCTATCTTTACAACGGGGCTCTGGAATTCATTGAAATCAACACGCGCGCTCTTTAATTCATTACCATTGAGAAGCGACGGCTTCTTTATCAAGTAGGGTATTTTCCTTACAAGCCCGGTAGCCGAGTCGGTATGCTCTTCAAAAAGCAATTGATTATTCGGGGGGAGTGGAATTTCGCTTGGTCCGGTCATATCTTCATTTACAAAGAGATTGACCTTTGGCTGATTGTTCTCGTCCACCAGCTTGAACTCCAAAAAGGCGGTTTGAGTAACAATTTTCACTGCCCTGTCGGGATCGTCCATTCCGGGAAGCTCAACAACGATCTTATTAAAGCCCTCCTTCTTGATGACCGGCTCATTCACTCCGAATTCATCTATCCTGGAGCGGATTACCGTAATTATCCTATCTACGACATCCTGTCTTTCTTCGGGTTTAACTTTGGAAATATCGGCACCGAGAACAAGGTGTATCCCACCCTGAAGATCAAGGCCCAGTTTTATCACTTTTTTGTATTTTTTCGCGTATTCTTCCTTAGGATACCTAAGCGACCTTTCCTCATCGGAAATCTTATACCACGAAACGGTCTGCATAACAAAAACAAGAGATAATACCAATACTACCGTGAATACTAAAAATCTCCACAAAAACGGTTTATTGGACATATGTCCTCCTATAATTTACTTATTATTCTATAATTAATCGGTATTTTACTCTATTTACAGGAAAAATTCAACACCCGGGGGCGTAGGAAATGGGTGATAGGATGATAGGTTGATAGGTTTGTAGGTAGAGAGGGATATATGATCGGTGCACAAGAGCACTAGATCACAAGGAACAAGTGACAAAATCACCAGATAGCACGAAGTATGGTGCCTATAGACGAAATGAGTAGTGAATAACGGTGCTGGTGTCAATAGAAATGGACAATTAAAATAAATACAGGAACGGTAGTTGCGCTTTTTCTAGCAACTATCGTTTTCAGAAGTATTGTTGTTTGATAATGTTGAAGGATGCTGGTAATAATATGATTCGCCTTTTACACCGAAGATTTCCTTTTCAATATCTACAACTTTCTTCCAGCCATTATCTTCAAAGATACTGATCAGCTCATTCAGAAATTGTTTCCAGTTATTTAAGCAATCCTTAACTTTTAATTGCATTCTGCCTGAATAATTAAATACTTCAATCTGATATAGTCGTTGTTCTCCGTTTTTCGAATCATCTGAAAAAAAACGGATCCAGAAATTTTGAAAGTCAAAGAATATAGTTTCTTTAAAGAACCAAATGACTGATCTCTTTATGGTAATCCCATTTTCTGACAGGTTGACCTTTAAAGTAAATTTTCGGATGTTGATCTCAATAATGAACAGGGAAATGGTAGCACAGATAATAAATGGAGTAATTCCAAAGAACCACGCGGTCGGCAACAACAATATTAGGAACCCGTGAAGGGCGAAAATCCTTTTTTGAATAGATTTCTTCTTAATTCCGTACCATATTTCTTTCATAATACTTAAGTAATTATATCATACAATTACATAAAACTAAAAAGCGATGGTAAAGCAAGGAATTCCTCAATCTTTTGCAATACAAATAGGGATGGTACAAAAAGTAGCAAAAATAGCAAAAATAGGGACGGTAGTTGCATTTGTTGCAAATTCACCCGCGCCGTCATCGCATCGCTCCTTGATCTTTGTATTTAACACCTTTACGAGCTTCAATCAAGACATTTCTCCATACATTCCCTACATTCTCGTATCGTATTTACTGTAATATGCATCAAGCCCAATATAATATGAATTATATGACCCTATATCCTAATATTTTCATATTTTGCAACTTTCGCAACTACCGTCCCCGACATCTCGTCCCCGACATCTCTCCATATCAAACTTCACATCAAGGCAGGGAGCCATGCAGCCAAAACACCCAAGCATTCTGGTTCACAGAATCGTCCCCGCGAATCAGTCCCCGCGAATCAAATGCGAAAATCGTTTTCACCGGATAACAGCGATCTTCCCTTCTTTTCTTTCTCCAAAGGTATTTTCTATAATGTAGATATAAACTCCAGACATTACTCTATCTCCATCCATATTTAAGAGATCCCACTGAAACTCTATCTGGTTTAATTCTTTATCAATAATCTTTTCCCCGGAGATTGAATAGATCTTAATTGTGCAGTTTTCCGTTAGGTTCACGATAGTAATGCTATCGTTTTCGTTTACATTTAATGGATTGGGGTACACAGAAACACTATCAAGACTTTCCGCGAAGGTTTTGTCCCCTATAAAATCCTGTATCTCATCAGCTCCTAATTCCGAAAATATTGCTGATTCAGGTATGAAGTTATAGTATTGTTCAAAACTCGGAGTGATTTTATATGTTGCGCCCGCATTGAGATCATTAAAGGCATAATATCCTGTTGCAGAGGTCGTAAGCGCTGCCGTTTCGGCACCGGAAAGGTCTAATCTAATTCCCACTAACGGATCCGTTCCATCTGTTATGATTCCGCTGATAGACCATTGATTCAAGGTGCCTGTGAAGTCAGCATCAGACATATCACTATCCAACTCAGTATAAATTTTATCTGTTGGAGTAAATATGTAATTGGTATTTGAAGGAGTAATCGTATAGGTTGAACCGGCATTAAGATTAGTGAGAATATAGTATCCCGTAGAAGATGTCGCAAGACTTGCTGTTTCAGCTACTGTCACATCAATAGTAATTCCTTCAAGAGAATCCAATCCATCCGAGATAATACCACTAATTGACCACTGATTCAAAGTGCCCATGAAATCCGCATCCGTAATCTCACCATTCAGTTCAGTATAAGTTCTATCTATTGGAGTAAATCCACTGCAGTGTATGCATGACGGTGTAACTATATATGTAGCACCAGCATCCAAACCATTAAATTTAAAATATCCTGTGGCTGAACTTGTAAGGGCAGCCGTTTGGGCACCTGTTAGATCAACAGTAACGCCGGACAAGGGAACTGCCCCATCCGTAATAACACCGCTAATAGACCATTGATTTAAGGTGGCTGAGAAATCTGCGTCCGTTATATTGTTCCCAAGTTCTCCATATATTCTGTCTGACGGTGTAAACACATAATGGGTACGGGAAGGGAGAATTGCATAGGTTGCCCCCGCGTTAAGACTACCAAACTTATAATAACCTGTTGAAGAAGTCATAAGAGTTCCTGTTTCTACACCGGAAAGATCAACCCTAACTCCCATCAAAGGATCTGTGCCGTCTGTAATTACTCCGCTTATGGACCACTGGTTCAGGGCACCAGCGAAATCCGCATCAGTAATATCACCGCTTATATTGATATATGTTCTTTCTGAAGGAGTAAATTCGCTGCAGTGTGCATATGACGGAGTGATAACATATGTGGAGCCTGCTTGAATATAATCAAAGGTATAGTTCCCTGAACTGCCGGTAACAGTGGAGGTACTGGAATCACCGGAAAGCATAACAACCACACCTTCAATAGGACTTCCATATTGATCTGAAATAGAGCCAGATATGCTATTGCGAAGGACAAATTTACCAGTCCAAACATCCATTCCCCCCGGTTTACTGACCCATCCTGTCACATAGAAGTTTTCATCATTGTCAACAGCAATATCATAACCGTATTCATGATAATTTTCGTCTGAATGATATGTAGTAGTACAGAGCACGTTACCATCATTATCATATTTTCGCACCCAGATATCATTTCCCTGCCCAAGATCATTTCTGTCTATATAGCCTACAACATAAACATTTCCAATACTGTCCAATGTTATATTTCTGCCATAATCTCCACTATTGTAAGGAGAATTGTATGTAGAGGTCCAGATCTCATATCCATCGTTATCGTATTTTCGGGTCCAGATGTTGTATCCTTGACCGATGTCATTTCTGTAATCTGTTCCAGTTACAAAAACATTTCCCGAATTATCCAGTGCTATTCCAGACCCGATACTTGAAGTATTCCCCATTGAATTATATGTGGAAGTCCATATCTCGTATCCATCTGGATCATATTTCCGGACCAAGACGTTATATCCCTGATCTGATGTGAATTCCGTTCCAGTAATATATGCATTTCCGGAATCATCAGCCGCAATATCATGACTGCTTGCGCTGTCTCCACTCGAAGGAATATAAGTAGAGGTCCAAACTGTATATCCGTTAGAATCGTATTTCCTGGACCAGATATAACTATAAGTGTAGATGTTTACCCTTCTTGATGTTCCAGTAACATAAACCTCATGTGCTGAATTTATAGCTATACCGAGGCCGACATCAGATTTATGTTCGGGATTATCATATGTGGAAGTCCATATCTCATATCCGTCAGAATCGTATTTTCGAGTAACAACATTATAGTTCTGGCCTATATCGTATCTGTATATTTTCCCAGTAATATATACATTCATCGAAGTGTCTACTGCTATATCATAACTGTAGTCGTCACTGTTTCCGGGTGAATTGTATGTAGATGTCCATATCTCATATCCATCACTATCGTATTTCCGGGTCCAGATATTATAATATCCACCCGTGGAAAGTTGATATTCTTCACCTGTAACATATACATTTCCACTGGTATCCAAAGCTACCGCTTCACCCTTTTCATTTCCTCCCCCATTGTAGGTCCTAACCCATTCTATTTCATAACTTTCACCATTTAGATTAACGCAGAATGCAATCATAACGAAAAATACAATTGTAAAAATCAATTTACTCCTATTCATATGGAATTTTCTCCTTTAAAAAAGTATAGCACAATCGTACACAGAATCAAAGGTAGATTAATCAGCATTCTTTGTATTTCCAATTTGTGAGCATTAGACAGTAATCTCTGAATTAACAATCAGGAATTTCAAATCTTGCCTTTTCGACTCTCGAATCTACCTTTAACCTTGAACCTGTAACTGAAAGGGAGTGCCGGGAATCGGACTTGAACCGACACGGGACATAAGTCCCGAGGGATTTTAAGTCCCTTGCGTCTGCCAATTTCGCCATCCCGGCTCAAAGAGAAAATGGAGACGGCAACCCGATTCGAACGAGGAATTTGGGGACGAGGAATTTGGGGACGTTTGTTGCAAAAGTTGCAAGCCCCAGTGCGCTGTCA
>JAIVYW010000051.1:0-7964 GCA_048635215.1 Candidatus Atribacteria bacterium | reverse complement strand
TTGTTTCAGGTGAGATATTCTTCTCTCTTTTTGCGAATGTCTTAAGTGTACAGATATGAGCCGTGCTGCGCTGCTCTATTCTCTTGTCCATTATGATAGCAATGAGTTGAATGATGAAAGCCGCAATGATCAGGCCGATGTCTAATAGATCTGGAAAATTCAAAAAGTATCCCGCTAGAATAAGCGAAATTATTGCGAGCAGGACATATTTTATTGCCTTCATCATAGAATATTACAGAAATTTCTGTAAAAAATCAAATAAAAATGGGGACGGTGGTAGAAAAAGTAGAATAATTGCATGTGTGAAGACATAGTCCGCATTTGTGTAGTTCAGTTGCATGATTTTGTAATTGTGAAACCGTGTAACTTGGATTTGAGTGAAAATATTCAGATCCCTCGGAAGTGACCCGTTAAAATATTGAATTATGCTTTCTCATCTCCCTTCTCTACGCCACAAGTAAAATGTCACACGCCATACAAGGGAAGACCTTCCCGCTTCTGCGAGAACGCCTTCCCTTGACATTTGCACAGAAATCCGTATAATACCCTTTCAATGAGGGCGAATAGTTCAGTTGGCTAGAACGCATGGTTTACACCCATGAGGTCGCTGGTTCGAGTCCAGTTTCGCCCACCATTGAAAATCCTCGAAGGAACTATCTCCTGCCCTACTCAACTTTGTCTCTTCCGCTTGACATATAGACCAAAAACCATTAAAATAATAAATATTCGGAGGAGTCCGCTATGACTAAAAGAATCGGCATTCTCACCGGCGGTGGAGACGCCCCGGGCCTTAACGCAGTTATCAGAGGGGTTACATATCCCTTAATTCAAGCAGGTTTCGAGGTAATCGGCTTCCATTTGGGCTGGAAGGGCATATTGGAACAGGATTACGAAATATTGACGCTTGAAAGGGTCAATGATATACATAGGCAGGGCGGTACCATTTTAGGGAGTTCGCGAACCAATGTTTACAAAAGAGAGAACGGCGTTGAGTTGGTGAAAAAGGCTTATAAAGAAACCGGCCTGCAGGCTCTCATAGCAGTAGGCGGCGATGATACCCTTGGAGTGGCGAGTAAGCTTTTTGATGACGGCTTGAATATGATCGGGGTTCCTAAGACGATAGACAATGATGTCAATGCCACGGATTACACATTTGGTTTTGATACCGCGATAAACAGGGTCATGGAAACATTGGACTGGCTTCATACGACCACAAAGGCACACAGAAGGGTCATGGTCGTGGAGATCATGGGCCGTACCGCGGGATGGATCACTCTCCATGGCGGGATTGCCGGCGGCGCGCACTTTATCCTGATCCCGGAGATGGATTTTGATATTGATGATTTCGCGAAAGAAGTTCAAATCGCCTACAAGAAAAATAATTATCTCATCATTGCGGTGGCGGAGGGCGCGGACGACCCAAAATTGCGCGCGCATATCATGCATTCCGCGGAAAAAGATGAATTCGGCCATGCCCAGCTCTGGTCCGGCATAGGGATCGGAGAGGTACTCGCGAAAGAAATAGGTGACCGTACCGGTCTTGAGACCAGGGCAGTAGTATTGGGCCATCTTCAGCGCGGCGGGAATCCAAGCGCATTTGACCGTGTTCTGGGAACCAGATTCGGCGTGAAGGCGGCGGAATTGGTAAAAGAGAAAAATTGGGGTAAAATGGTCGCCCTGAAAGGATCGACTATAGGCACATCACCCTTAGCGGATGCCATCACGACATTAAAACATGTTACCGAAGAAAGATACAATGACGCAAGTATCTTTTTTGGATAACCGGAGAATATATGAAGAAAGTTATCTTTGTTCTGCTTATTGCCTTGATCGCGATAACCACACCGCGGTCCGAGATAATAAACAAAATAGTTGCACGGGTCAATGATCAGATCATTACCGATTTTGATGTCCAGCTGATCATTTTATTTGACAGAAAAGGGACATTGGAATACGGTGAAGTTCTTAATAAACTCGTAGAGGATCAGCTGGTCATCGCATCGGCAAAGGATAGGGAATATGAGATCAGCGATCAGGAGATCGATTACAATATCGATCAGTCTATTGCAAATCAGCGTTCGCAATATCCTTCCGATGATGCTTTTAAAGAGGCGTTGAAGAGGGAAGGCCTTACGCTTTCTGCATTGAAAGAGAATTATCGCAAGCAGATAAAAAATCAGTATCTGAAGGAAATGATAATCGAAGATAAGATCAGAAAAAAGATCTCGATCTCTACCGGTGAGGTAGAGGAGTATTATAAAGAGAACAGAGAGAAATTTAAAAGTGCTCCGCTCAGATATGATATATCTTCCATCTACATTTCAGCCGTTGATATCAAAGCGATGCAGGATATCTATAGAAAGATCAGAAAGACCGGCAAGGTTCCCAAGTCTGTCGAGGTCAAGGAGTTCAAAAAGCTGTATATCGAGTATTTGACGGAAGATCAGAAGAAGATCCTAATCGGGAAAAAATCAGGATATACCGATTCACTTCTTTCTGAAAAGGGATTGTCATTCTATAAGGTCGTCAAGTATGATGCTGAAACCCCGTCCGTTAAGTATTATCTCATCCCGAGTACCACGACCAAAAGCAGTATGAAGACCGCGTTGAATAGTGCACGGGGAATACAGTCGGAGATCACCAAAGGCGCCTCTTTCAATGAATATAAGAGCAAAGAAGATCCGGATCAGGATAATTATTTCACTGACCCTCAGCTTACGGTGGATAATTTGAACACTCTCGGTATCGAAAAAACGGTAATTTCTCTAAAACCTGAAGAATTGCATTCTCTTCAAGGCCGCTTGGGGGCATATGTTATCCGTTTAAATGATATTCTTGAGAGTGAATATGGCGATATTGGCACTGTTTATACAAGAATATACAATGAAGAATATGAAGAGAAGTTCTCGGTTCTACTGAAAGCCCTGATCGCAGAAGCCAGAGCAGAGAATTTTATACAGGTGTACAAATGAATATCGAAAATTTAGATGACAGACAAAAAGATGCTTTGAAAGAACTGGGCAATATCGGCGCCGCCCATGCCGCAACTGCACTTTCACAGATGATAGGCCAGACGATTGAAATGTCTGTACCCAAGGTCACATTTGTGAGAAAGGCGCAAATCGAGAAATCAAAGAAATTCAATGATGTACCCGGCATCTCGATATATATGGATATGTACGGCAAGATCAATGGCAAGATCCTCATATTCTTTGAATACAAGAATGCAATGACCTTGACCGAGATCCTTTTAAGAGAAGAGCTGGGAACGATACAAAAAATTTCCGAGGTAGAGGAATCGGCTTTGAAGGAAGTGGGGAATATCCTTGCATCTTCTTACCTTAACGCGATCTCTCAGGTCGTTGACGGAATTCTCCTTCCTTCCGTCCCTCACATTTCCATTGATACTCTGGCCGGTGTCCTGTCATATTTTTCTATTCGATTCAAGGATGTTGTTCAGAACGCTCTGTGGATAGAGACCGAGCTGCGCGCGAACAAAACGCGTATTTCCGGTGATTTCTTCTTATTCCCGGACGAGCAAAGTCTGAAAACCATCTTTGAAATGATGAAGGTATAAGACCCAATGCTGAGGCCGCCCGTTGTCGCGGGAACTTTTTATGAAAACGATACGCATATCATAAGAGAGTTCGTTGGCTCTCAGGAATTTTCAACAAATTCACAAGTAAGAGCGGTAGTGGTCCCGCATGCCGGATGGATATATTCGGGCAGAACCGCTCTTAAGACTCTTTGCCGCTTCCCGCCAATAAAGAGCTTTCTTATTCTGGGCCCTAATCACAGAGGGCTTGGCGGCCCGATGGCGCTTTTTCCAAAGAACGGCGTTTGGCAATTGCCTAATGGAAAAGCTTTGGTATCGGCTCCCGTCAACGATTCCTTTCTCGAATCAATGGGAAATATGATCTCGGAAGATGCCCTTGCTCATTCACGGGAACATTCCATCGAAGTGCAATTGCCGTTTCTTATTGAAATGTCAAAAGGAGATATTGAATTCTGTCCGATCTCACTCTTTCATTCGCCGCTGGATGCGCTTGATAAACTTGCGGTCTCCATCTATGAGTTTTTAAAAGAAAATGCCGACTGGGGACTGATCATCTCAAGTGATTTTACTCATTATGAATCCGCAGACGAAGCCGCTAGAAAGGATCATATCGCCATTGAGCAAATTTTGAAAGGTGATGGCCCGGGCTTTCTGAATGCGGTGCGCAACGAGAAGATAAGCATCTGCGGAGCGGAAGCGGTCTATGTCTTGATAAAGGCCTCCTCTCTCATGCAATTAAAGGCCGAGGTCGTTGAATATACCAATAGCGGTGAGGTGACCGGAGATAGTCAGGAAGTCGTAGCTTATTGCGGGATAGTATTTAATAAATGAATATATCCGCCTTCAGGCTGAAAACATACCTTCAATGCCCCCTGAAATATAAATATCATTATGTGCAGGGCCTTGGCAAAGCATATTCTTCGGAAAGTGTTGCCTTGAATTTTTCCAATCTCGTCCATTCCTCGCTCTTTGAATATTTCGCTGATCCGGAAACGGATATCAACAGATTGATCTCCAAAGCGGCATTGGAACTCGGATTTACAGACAATTCCCTGATCACACGCGCCAGGGAAGTGATACATAAATACATTGAGAACCCTTCTTCGAATGATCCGGTCGTAGAGAACGATGTTAATTTGAAAGTCCGTTGGCTCGGGGATGATTTCTTTGTAAAGATCGACCGCCTGGATCGCGACAAGGACGGCATGCTTACCATTACGGATTATAAAACGGGCAAATATCTGCCATCTGACGACGAATTGAGCGCCGACATTCAAATGGGGCTGTACAGGGTGCTGACCGAAGAGAAATACGGCCAGCCCGTAAAGAGGATAATGTGGGAAAATGTCGTATTGAATAAACAGATAGAGGTTCCCAGAGAAAAGCTATTGACCTATGACGCCATTAGGGACTTGATCAAGGGATTTAAAAGGGACTTGGCGCGTTCAAAACTCAAGGGATACGATGCCTCTCCCAGCAGTCATTGCCGGTTTTGTGACTTCAGAGTAATATGCAATTTTGTAGATGAAGATGTTCGTACTCTGGTTGGAGAAGACCCGATCCTGGGAGACCTCTACAGGATCAATGAGATGGTGAAAGAACTTTCTGGCGTTCTAGATCTTGATAAGTTATCCACCCTCATCAGTGATAAATTCAAGAAATTGACCGGTACCGGGATGGTGAAATTGAAATTGGGCCCCCCTCCGGGAGCTGACGGCGACCCCAATATATTTCCCCTCAATGATGTGTTTACTCAGCAGGGGTATTTCCAGATCACGAAGATGCCGGAGCTCTCTATGAAAAAAGAGGCGTTGGCAAATTCCTTTCTCGCTCAGGCGGGTATCTTTGTAAATAACGCCTTATTGTACAAAAGAGCGAATTCGGACGGTATGACGGGCTTTTACCATCAGGCCTATCTTAAGAATATGATGAAGGAACTGATCGATATGGACGAGCAATTCTCACTGATCATTTTCGATCTGGACCACTTTAAGGCGGTCAATGACAATTACGGCCATCTTGCTGGTGATTCGGTGCTTATAGATTTTTCTCAATTGCTGCGGGATAATGTCCGTTTGAATGTAAAGGATATTATTGCCCGTTACGGCGGCGAGGAATTTGCTGTTGTATTGGTCGGCGCAGATATGAAAGCAGCATTCAATATAGCGGAAAGAGTTAGAAAAAAAATGGTAAAAAATGATTTTATTCTGGATGACGGCCGGAAGATCAATGTCCGGCTTTCAGGCGGAGTGAATGAATATAACGGCGGTGGTGAAAGCGTTATTGAAATAATAGAAAAATGTGATCAAGCTCTCTATTTATCCAAAGAGGAGGGCAGGAATCGGATCAGTATTTATATACAGGAGGAATCCAAATGAAAAAAATTCTTATCATAATGCTTATGGTTTTCCTAATAGCTTTTGCAGGATGCAGGGATAAAGAAGAAGCCAAACCCTCTGATTCCCGTTTAGCGCTGAGTGACTATCCGGCCAAGGAAGATATTAAGACAGAGGTGATCGTTGCCAGAACTCCGGAAGGCATCACGGTCTCAGCTCAGGATGTGTATGATTGGATAGATCTTTATTATTCCGGAAAAAAGACCATAATACTTACCGATAGAAATGAAATGGAGAAATTGGTCGAACGCATACTCGAACAGAAGATAGGTGTATATCTTGCCAAGAAGAGGGGATATGACCGTGAAGTAGATTTTTTACGGGCAATGCAGCGCCTGAAAAAACAATATGAGAATAAAGCGGAATTCAATCTTGTAAAGAAATTGATCTCCGTGGAAGTGGAAAAAAGTATCTCTATGACTCCCGCTTCCATCAAGAAATACTACAAAGAGCATCAGGGAGAGCTTGACAGATATGCGGTCTATGTAATATTAACACAATGTTTCGAGAACAGCTCGGAGGCCGAGGTGGAAGCTGCGCGCAAAAAGATCTTCAAGGCATATGAACTTTTAGAAACGGGTGAGGACTTTCTTAAGATATCCCGCCTATATACCGAAGGCAATCCCCAATGGGTCTCAACGGCCGGCGCTTTGGGCTGGGTTGATCTGGGTGACCATTCCCGTGTATTCGATTACAATATGCAGAAAATGAAAGCCAAAACCTATTCAAAGCCATTCCGTTCGCCCGAGGGCTGGGTGATCATTTATGTTGCGGATGTACACAAGCTGGAAGAAAGATATGATTTTATCAAGGAACAGTATTATGATAATATGGTCAGCCGTTTGAACAACCCTGTAAAAGAAAAGCTCTTGAAACCGTTTAAGCGGCAAATGATGCTCAAGAATTTAGAAGCGCTTGTTCGGGGAGATATGACAGCCGTTCAGCAGGCTCTTGAATCTGACACCGCCGCAAAAGCCGTACAGTAATACATTTGAAGATCGGTAAAACTGCATCAATTCTCTCCCTTCTGCTGATTTCGTTTGAGCTCAAGGGCGCTTCGAGCGGAGCGGGACTTGAGGGAATGCTGTACTTCTTTGCCTTTCTCATACTTTTTATCCTATTCAGATCGCCAAAGATCCCTTCGCTAAGGACAAGAGAGATCGCGGGGATAAAAGCTCTTGAGGAGGCGATAGGGCGCTCTACCGAGATGGGCAAGCCCATCCTTTTCATTTCCGGTACCAAGCCGGTGCCTTCTGTTTCTGCCGTTGCCGGCATGAATGTTCTGGGAAGGATAGCGAAGCTCGCAGCAAGATACGGCACCCCCATTGTATCTCCTCATAATAATTCCATTACGATGATGGCCGCCACGGAAGAGATCAAGGAAGGCCTGCGAAGCGCCAATAATGAGGAGCTCTTTCGGGACTGCAGCATTTTTTATCTAACCGATTCACAATTTCCGTATGCGGCGGGTATAAATGCTCTTACATCGAAAGTCCGTCCCGGCGCCATCTTTTATATGGGAACCTTTTATGCGGAATCCCTTATTCTCACGGAGCATGGCCAGAACACGGGCGCTATTCAGATAGCAGGTACCGATTCAGTGGCGCAGATACCGTTTTTTATTACAACCTGTGATTATCTCCTGATGGGAGAGGAGCTTTTTGCCGCCAGCGCTTACATACAGAACGATGAAGCATCATTGAGATCGATCTTCATGCTGGATCTTGCCAAAGCGGCAACGATCGCGTATATTCTGATAAAGATATTTTTGGTGAATCTGTGAAGCTAATGGTACCGCTTCTTATTGTCTTTATCGGCGGTATGCTGATGACCTTTCAGTATTATATTGATATACCGCTATTGAATAATATTTACAAAGGCGTGCTTGACTGGCATATGGTGATCGCTGTTTTTGCTCTCGTCATCGCCGTTAAATCCCTTATAGAAAGGCAATGGAAGAATTTCAGGCAGAAAACAGAGCATCCCGTATATCCCCTGACGACATTGATCTC
>JAIVYW010000050.1:0-7972 GCA_048635215.1 Candidatus Atribacteria bacterium | reverse complement strand
GCCATTCATATGGTGAAAAATCAGTATCGGGAAGCCCTACCGCGTGTAGTTTGGAAATATCCATTTTCAGACGCTCCGCGGCGATCTGCGTCAAAGCGGTTATACAGCCCTGGCCGATCTCCATACCGGAGAACTGCACAATGACAGTTGCATCTTCATTGAATTTCACTCTCGCACAGGAGGTTGCGTTCGCGGGCATGGCGGGAGCTTTTTCAAGGACCGCGAGTCCCTTGCCTCTCTTGATATACGGCTTAGCCGGTTTCTTTGACGACTTGCCCCATTTGAGATCCTTGGCAACGGCATCGATACACGCCACCATATCACCGGTGTACTTCGTTATTTTCTCACCCATGGAGTTTATTGACCCCGGCTTCAGCACATTAAGCCGTCTGAATTCCGCCGGGTCCATTTTCATATCATTGGCGATGATATCCATTTGAGATTCTACCGCCCAATGCAGCTCTCCATGTCCGAAACCGCGGAAGGCTCCGCCGACAAGGTGATTGGTATATACTCCGTATGTATCGCCTTTGACATTCTCAATATCATACGGGCCTATGCAGGTGTATCCGGCCGCGCGGACAACATTTGTCCCGTATTCGGCATAAGCGCCGCCGTCAAAGATCATCTCGATCTCTTCAGCAATGATGCGGCCGTTCTTCGCGATACCGGTTTTCACCCTGGCTCTCATCGCCTGTCTCACCGTAGTTCCTAAAAAGACTTCTTCTCTGGAGAAGATCAATTTTACCCATTTGCCCTTGGCCTCTTTAGCGAGTGCAACTGCAAGCGGCTCCATATTAATCCCAGCTTTGCCGCCGAAACCACCGCCTACATAAGGGGCTATTACACGGACATCCTTATGGGAAAGCCCGAATGCCAGTCTCAATAGATTGCGGAGAGTAAACGGAGACTGCACCTATGAATAAACGGTAAGCTTATCGTTTCTGTCCCACTTGGCGATCGCGCCATGCGGCTCCATCGGGACATGCTGTATCTGAGGTAATGTGAATTCATTCTCGTATATTTTATGCGACTGCTTGAATCCTTTTTTAATATCGCCCTTTCTCAAGGGAAAATGATTAAAGATATTGGTGCCCTTCTTGGGATAGTATATCGGCAGATATGAATACTTCATCAGGTCGGGATGCACCAGTGTAGCATTCTTCTTAAGGGCATCTTCTATATTGTCAACGAGAGGCAGCATTTTAGATCTGACCTTGATCTTATTAATCGCGGCGGCAGCGATATCCTCCGTCAATGCGGCAACAGCAGCAACCGGCTCGCCTTTGAAACGCACCTTGCCCGTTGCGAATACCGGGCGATCGACCAGATAAAGGCCCATTTTATGAGAGCATTTACCCGAATGCGTAACCGCGATAACACCTTCCATTTTTTCTGCGGCAGATGTATTGATCGAAATTATTTCCGCATGAGGATGAGGACTTCGCAGCACTTTCGCGTAAAGCATACCCGGAAATTCATAATCCGCGATATATTTGGCATTGCCTGAAACCTTATCATAACCGTCAAGGCGATTAACATCCTTGCCTAAATTTATGAAGTTTTTCATTTCCGCCTCCCCTTGACCCTTTTCAATCTGCGGGCAGCTTCCATTATCGCCTCAATGATCTGCACATAACCCGTACACCTGCATAGGTTTCCGCTTATGGCCTTTTTGATCTCATCTTCTGACGGATCGGGATTGGACTTCAAAAGAGAGTATGTCGTAATGATCATACCGGGGGTGCAGAATCCGCATTGCACCGCGCCCTTGTCGATAAAGGCCTGCTGAATGGGATGAAGATGGTCTTTTGGGGTTATCCCTTCCAGTGTAAGTATCTCGACTCCCTCCGCTTCAACGGCAAGGATCAGACAGGAACTGACTGGAGATCCGTTATAAATAACCGCGCAAGCGCCGCATTCACCGGCTCCGCAGCCTTCTTTTGCCGCGGTGAGCCCCAATTTGTCCCGCAGGACCTTTAATAAGGTCTCATTGCCCTGAATATTTACCTGATGATCTATTCCATTGACATTTAATGTGATATCTTTAGACATTTTCACACCTCCACACCGGCTAATTCACCGATAAGCCGGGCTACATGTGTTTTCACCAATTGCTTTCTGTATTCCGCGGAACCCCTCATATCCGAAATGGGCTTAATGGTTTTGACAACGATCTCAGACGCCTCACTTATCAGAGCAATGTCGATCTTCTTGGCTTTGTTTAATTTCTCTTCCGCTGCACGGATGCGAAGTGGAGTAATATGACATGCTCCTATCACTATTCGGTATTTTTTCTTTTCCCTGTACACCGTCATATTAACGGTGGCGAGGTCAACTAATTTGATCCTTGATTTTTTAAAGAAGAGCCCTTTGCCCTCTGATCTTGGGATCACGATCTCCTTTAAGAGTTCTCCTTTTTTCAATACAGTTTGCTTCACGCCTTTGAAAAAGTCCTCTGCCTTTACTATGCGCTCTTTTTTACCGTCGTTCAGAATGAACTTCGCTTCCACGGCGATCAGCGGAGTTGCCGTGTCCGCGGCGGGTGAGGCATTGCAGAGATTTCCGCCGATGGTAGCGCGATTGCGCGTCAGTGGAGATCCCAGCTTACCTGCAGCCTCTGCCAGAAACGGGATCTCTTTCTTGATAAACGAAGAGTGTTCGATCTCGGATAATGTTGCAAGGGCACCTATGCGTATCTCGGTCTTCAATTTTTTGATCCCTGAGGGCAATCCAGCTGTTTTCAGGTCAATGATCTTTTCCGGGACAAGTATGCCATCTCTCATCAAAGCGATAAGATCCGTCCCTCCGGCAAGATAATAATTGTTTGCACCTTTTTTATACTGGCTGACAGCGCCTTTGATAGTGATCGGGCTTATGAACTCAAAATTCTCCAATATTGCCTCCTGTCTATTTTCCTAACATGGTTTTTATTATACCATATTATGCGGATTACGG
This sequence comes from Candidatus Atribacteria bacterium, assembly GCA_048635215.1. Taxonomy (GTDB): domain Bacteria; phylum AUK180; class AUK180; order AUK180; family AUK180; genus JAGLWT01. Next base: position 5,014 of record JAIVYW010000050.1, on the reverse strand, counting down.
CAAGAAATTTAATCGTTCCACGATTAAATCGTGTGAAGTGTAACGTGGGGGTAAAGAATGTCGTAGGGACACGGCATGCCGTGTCCGGTGCTAAGTGCGAAGTGCAGAGAGAGATACCTGTATTATCGGATCCCAGAACAAATCCAGAATTTCCCCTTCGATAGAACAAGCTACGATAATGACATAATAATAAAAGGAGATGGATCCTTCGCGGAAAAGCTCAGGATGACACCAAAGAAGGACAGGTCCCCGAGGTAATCAGGGTTTCCAAGGTCACAAGCCCTGTCCCTACGATTATTCGATTATTTCTCAACTTGTGAATTTGCGAACTTCCCTCACCCGAGACGCCACATGTTAATGCTCCGCAGAAGATTAATCACAATAATATCTTGATTTTTTTACATATGTATGTTATAATTACCTTGAATTAATTACATAGAGGTGTGAAATTGGTAAAAAGAGAAATTATTAAAGATATTCTGCCATGGCTTGGTGAAAAGAAACTTATTATTATCAAAGGTGCAAGGCAGGTAGGTAAAACCACTATCTTATTTCAGATTAAGGATATTTTAGAAAGCGAAGATAATCAAGTTATCTACTTTTCGGCAGATCAAGAAATTACAAATCCAATATTCAAAGAACCGAAGTTACTCATTAAATTTCTTGAGAATGAGTATGATATTAAGAATAAGAAAAGTTATTTATTTCTTGATGAAGTACAATATATAAGGAGTACCGGGTTATTTCTAAAGGTGCTTTTTGATATAACCAACAGTTATTTAAACATTGTTGTCAGTGGTTCCTCTTTATTAAAACTCTCTGAAGATAAGGAATTTCTTACGGGAAGAAAAATTGAATTTAACCTTTCTTCATTTTCCTTATTTGAACACTTACGGGCAAAATCATCTTACAAATATGATTTTTCATGGGACATAAACGATAGATTAGACATAATTGATGATTTTTACAAGATATATAAGGATGATCTACAATTAAATTTTGTAGATTATATAAATTGGGGAGGGTATCCCGAAGTAGTATTGCATTCGGAAATAGTAAAAAAGAAACGAATATTAAAAGAGATAATCAATACCTATATACAAAAGGATGTAATAAATTTTTTGAAAATAGAAAATATTGACGGATTTAATAATCTTGCTGCAGTATTGTCATCACAGATCGGTAATTTAGTTAATAAACATGAGCTATCAAACACCTTAAATCTGCATACGGCAACACTTGAAAAATATTTGAACATTCTTGAGGGAACATTTATTTATTCTTTACTAAAACCGTATCATACAAATACAAGAAAGGAACTGACCAAGATGAGAAAAGTTTATGTTAACGATCTCGGAATAAGAAAATATTTTACCGGCGTAGAATATGAAAATTATGCATTTATAGATGGAAATAGCATAGAAAATTTTATCTATAATGAATTAAAGAAAAATGTTGAATATGAGAATATATATTTTTACAGAACTATTTCAAAATCTGAGATTGACTTTGTAATTAAAAGGAAAGCTAACTTGATTCTTTTTGAATCTAAATTTAGAAATGTGGTTAAAATGCCTCAATCCATAACAAGATTTATGAGGAAATATGAAAATGTAGAAAAGGTAATGATAATTACCAAAGATTTATTAATGAAAGAAGGACAAACCTTGTATTTCCCTGTGGTCTTATTACCATTCATCACTTTTTAATCTTACTGCAAAAAGACCATTTGGAGGCCGTTAAGGGGAATAGCAAATAGCTATTAGAGGCCTATAGGGAAATGCACAATTGACAATGACGCTACGCAGAGCACAAGTGCACAAGTGACAAGAGCACAAGTGAGGAAATGAATAATTAAGAAATGAGCAGTGAACAATAATGAGAGAAGAAGGGAGTGAGATTCAAAGATGTGTGGGGCTTATAGAGAAATGAAAAGTTAATAATGAACAGTGAGGGAAAACACAAGAAGCAAACACAAGATGGATCCTTCGCCGAAAAGCTCAGGATGACAAAATACAATGAATAATTAGGAAAGAAAAAGGGAGATGAGATTCAAAGATGTGTGGGGAATGTTTCCGTGCGATTCTAACGGGGCAAAGAGTTTACACGCTTCGCTTCCTGTCAACTCTTTGCTTGGAACTTTTGCACCGGGACAGTCGAACTCCTGCGGAGTACGGCGTGTCCCATATCTATATTCGTTTACGGGTGTGTTTCTTTTTTCCTTTCCCACTTGTCCCTGGGACACTGGGTCCACTGCGAAGCGTGTGCCTCGTGCCTTATCACCCTATCAAATTATCACCCTATCACCCATTTACTTTATCACCGCAACCTTCAAAACTTTTGTCTCGTCCGCATCATTTGATATATGACAAAAATAAATACCAGCGGCAACATCTTCACCGTCTTCGTTTGCCAAATTCCATTCCCATTCTGACTGACCGTCCGCGTCTGTTTCCAATACCAGTTCGCCCGCCACGGTATATATCCTGATAGTCACATCTTCCGTGAGCCTGCTGAAGGTAACATATTCACCTGAAAGGTCTTTATTCCAGGGATTCGGATATATCAATATATCTTCAAGCGTATCCGCATAGCTTTTGATGAGTGTAAGTCCTGACTCAAACGGGAGATTTGCTTCCGAAACAGTATCAGGGAGAAGTACAGTGAAGTAAGTAGTATCCACGCATGAAATGCCTATCGTATGTCCATTTACGGCATCAGCAGATATATCAAGACAGAGAAAATATGTCTTTGCCGTTGTGCTGATGATCTGATCCACAATATCAATATCTGCTGTTCCACTTGTAAATGTTCCGGTTCCGATCAAAGTATCATCTGCGACTGAAAAACTGTCGTCGCCATTATCAAGATATACCTTCACTCCGGAAACATCATTATCATCAGCGGTGCCTATCAGATCAACCGTAATTGCAGATAACGCCGCAGTTTCAAATGCTGTTGATAATGAGAGCTGTTCAAATACGAGATCCTGCGCACCAGCTTTTGCTGCGGCGGCCGCAAGATCAACAGGCAGGACCGTTATCGGATCAGGGCTGTCCGTGATAGTGACCGAGCCGGAAAGAAACGGCGTAAAAGCAGCCATCTGATCAGGAGACATGATAGTAAAATTGGAGCTGTCGGAGATGCTTATGGTGAATGTATTTCCAATAGCGGCCACGGGATCAAGATCAATTACGATAAAATACACATAACTTGCTGTGATAATATTCTGATCAGTGATATTAATATCCACAAGTCCCGATACAAAGGTCCCGCTGCCGAGTAAAGTATCCTCCGCCGAAGAATATATAGAATTCCCGTTATCCGCATAGATCTTGATCGAGCTTACATCTGAATCTACATTTGTTCCATTTCCCTCTACTGTGATATCCGTCCAGAATGCATTATCCGCATCTGCAGATAATGTGAAATTCGACATTAAAACCTCTGCGCCCTGCACGGCGGTTGTCGGTGCGTCATCATTTATTACAGATGTCAGACCATTCAAGATCGCTCTGTTCGCTCCGAATTCCGATGTATTCCCTGTTCCGTCGATCGCAAGCGAGGTCAGTATTACATCCCCAGAGAGCGACTCGCCCTCCAGTGAAAAGTTACCGCTACCGTCGGTGTTCGTGGTTGTATAATAGTAATATCCTTCACCATATCCAGTGGGATCTGCCGTTACACTTGCGGTTGAATTATTTACAATATAGAGTTCAATCTCAATGCTTGCCCCTGCTGTTCCATTAATTGTATAGGTATCGATCCCTGTCTGAATAATCTCTGTTATTACAGGAAAATTCAAATTCTCATTCGGGCCGGTATCTGTGTCACCCGCGTCATTCGAATTTACACCATCTGCCGCAAGGTCGATCCCAAGGCCTGCATTTGAAAATATGGAATTCCCGGAAATACGGTTATTATCGCTACCATCTTCATAAACATATACCCCGTCACCTCCATTAAAAGCAATGATATTAGCCATTCCCGAAATTGTTCCACCTATTGTATTCGATTGGGAGCCAGCTCTGATATAAACGCCATGAGCTGAATTACCCAAATCAGCTGTGCCTGTTACATCCGTACCAATGTAGTTGCCAAAAATCACATTATCATCAGCACCACTGATATAGACACCATGGATATTATGACCAGAAATAATATTTCCGGCTCCGGCTACTGTCCCACCGATTGTATTTGATTTGGCACCACCTCCGATATATACCCCATGAACTGTATCACCCAAATCAGTCGTGCCTGTTACATCCGTACCAATGTAGTTACCAAGAATTACATTATTATCCGTACCACCGTTAATGATCCAGACACCAACCCAATCGTTACCAGAAATAATATTTCTTGCTCCTGCGTCTGTTCCGCCGATTGTATTTGAATGAGCTCCTCCATAGATATATACACCACTTTTTATATTACCTAAATCAGCAGTGCCGGTTACATCCGTACCAATGTAGTTGCCAAGAATTACATTATTATTCGTTCCACTAACACAGATATGAACACCATCACCGGCATTGCCTGATATTAAATTCATAGCACCAGCTATCGTTCCACCAATGGTATTTGAACTAGCACTACTTACTATGCATACACCACTGGATGAATTACCCAAATCAGCAGTGCCATTCACATCTGTTCCGATATAATTACCAAGGACAACATTATTATCAGTACCACTACCCCAGATTAGGATACCGTATTGGTTATTTCCCGAAATAATATTTTTTGCTCCTGCTACAGTTCCACCTATGGTATTTGATTGCGCACCATCCATGATGAATATACCACTAGATGAATTACCTAAATCCACGGTGCCGGTTACATCTGTGCCGATGTAATTGCCAAGAACGCCATTGTTATTAGTACCATTTTCACGGATTGAAACGCCTGACCAGCCATTTCCTGAAATAATATTTCCTGCACCAGCAATGATGCCCCCAATTGTATTTGATTGAGCGCCGCCATCGATATACAAACCGTGTTGTGAATTACCCAG
>JAIVYW010000049.1:0-8013 GCA_048635215.1 Candidatus Atribacteria bacterium | reverse complement strand
AAGCCGATGGCTCTCTTTGTCGCGGCATTCGGCACATCAAGGATGAATTGCGTTATCCCCTGGAAGTCAAATATCCTCGACCATGGAAAGGCCGCGCCTTCACCTCCGTTCAGCTTAAGCATGAACTGATATATATCCTCTCCAAGGGGCACTCTGCCTATCATCACGATCGCCGCGGTTATCAGAAGCAATGTAGCTTCTATATTCCTTGCACGGAATGACCGATATGCGGCGGAGGCGATGTAAAAGGCGAGCATTGAGAACATCGTCGCCTGCATAGGGACTTGCATATTCATAAATATCCAGTTATAAACCGAATTGCCGCCGATACCGCCCAGTACCATACCGTTGCCGATATTCCACTGTGGAGCGATTATAGCGAGGGAGGCCATAAAGACCATGCCGATCAATTCAAGATAAGAATAGGCATAATCTCCGCTTTTTCTTTTTATCTTAACGGCATTCCTTCTCCAAAGGGAAGCAACGGACATTATAACCGCAAAAACACCTATTATCTTCAACCACTTCTCGTAAACCTCGTGCTGCAGATTATCCACAACCCAGGGAGTTGATACAAGAGGTACGAAAAAATAGATTATACCGAGGGTCAGAACCAACATCAATGGTATTTGTCTCTTCATCATCAACTCCTATTAATCCGGAATATTCTGCAGAATATAGGTGAACCAGTGAACACCCATAAGCTCAAGAATGATCCCTATTATTATGATCAACATTATCACCTGCTTACCATAATCCTGCGCCTTCAGCGTAGAAAGCAGAAGGGGATCTCTGGAGAGGTAGGCGCTGGCAGCATACAATTCTTCGCCGATAAGCGTATAATCACAAGAGGTGATAAAGAACGGTACCTGCGTTATGGCATCCGTGCCCGCTATCTGAATAGCGCCGACTTGATTACCGGTCTCGGACATCAGAAGGGCTTCGGCAAAGAACATACCCATATAAAATACGGTTGCGGGTTTTTCACGGACCATTATACCGTTTACTCCCGCCGCATAGGCGAATTGAGCGCTGGTCAGATAGAACACATTCTCTTCCTGAAAGGCATCCTGCTTGCCCACATCTATATAGGCCTCTCTGACGACCTCGCGGATAACGGTAAAAACGATAGGGTCATATGCGGGAACTATAAGTGGGGTCTCGTATATGGCGACCTTCTTTGCGATCTGCCCCAGAATATTGATAGAGGCAAGGGTCGCAATATCCGAAATACCGGTCAACCCGGCAATATATAGTACCGGTTTTCCCATTTCCGTAGCCCTGCCAACGGCTTCTTCCACAGCTGACAGGCCGGCGATCGGGCGGATAAAATATTCCTTTCCGCCCTTTGTTAGTTTATAAACGATAAGAAGCATTATGATAAAGGCAATGGAAAAAAGATAAACCCAGGACTTGTCCAGATTTATCGCCTCCACTCTCGGATGTATCACCTCATAGTATTCCCCGAAGGTAAGAATGCCGCTTGCAGACTCAACGACGACGGTAAAAGACATCATGAAATTTTTGTCAGTATACTTGACTTGAGCCTTGAGCTCCTTGATCTGTGATTTTGCAGCGATCTTTTCTTTCTCGCTTGGCTTGAATTTATTAATCTCCGCGATCTGAGCCTTCAGTTCTTCGATCTGCGATTTAGCAGTAGCTTTTTCCTTCTCACTTGGTTTGAATTTATTAATTTCTTTGATCTGGGCTTTTAGTTCCTTGATCTGTGAATGGATAAGAGCTTGTTCCTCCTCACTTTCTTCCGAATATGATCGGATGAGTTCCTTTATTTTCTCCTTCACTTCATCTTTTTTTATCTTACTGGGTTTCAGTGATTTCTTTATTTCCTTGATCTGCGCTCTGGCGGCGGCCTTTTGGCTTTTGCTTGGTTTTAAAGATTCTCTGATCGCATTAATCTCTCTTTTCAGGCTATTGAGAAAGCTCTCTTTATCTTTATCCAGATTCTTGATGCGGAGCTCATATTCCTTATTCGTCATATTATAATAGGGCAAGCGGAATTTATCCTTCAAAGCGGAATCCTCGAGCACCGATTGTTCATAAGTATATTTCGGCAATCCGATAATGGAAATATTTCTGACCTCATCGAAACCGTCGGGATTTATATATTTACCGCCGTCAATATCCTCTTCGGTCAAAGCACCTGTCTTGGCGTAAATCCTGTAGTATCTTACCGGATTTTTCTCCAAGGGGGAATTTTCAGCCGTGATGGCAATAGCTTTCGTCTCACCGCTTTGAAGCTCCTCATATGCCGAGAGTTTACCCTCGGGAGAAAGTTCAAACACCGTGACTCCGTCCTCGCTTTCCTCAGTGTAAACCGCTGCCAATTTTTCCTTATCATAATCGAATAAAGAAATGTTGTCATCGGGTGAAAGTTTAAACTTAATGATCACGGAAGCACCGTGATCGTACTTAAAATCCTCTACCGTCAAGCCTGCGATACCCTTCACTCTATCTGACTGCTGGGAAAATGGTATCACAAAGACGCAAAGGAGGATTAGAAGAACTAAACCGAATCTTTTCAGGATCATAGAAATCTCCTTTTTTGAATATTCTTTATTATATTATAAATGGCTCTTTATGTCAATGTAAATCTCGCTTCAGAAAGGGAAACTTTCTGAAGAGTGCACAAGTTCACAAGGCACAAATGGAACAAGATAAAGAGAAAAATCAAAAACGGCGTAGGGGCACGGCATGCCGTGCCCGATGCGAAGTACGAGGTGGAAATGAAAGCAATATCCACACGCGTAACCGAAAAGCCGTTATTTCGTTTACACCAATAATTCTTCTGTTACAATCGTCTCACGCCGCACCCCAACCAAGATATGGGACATGTCGTACGCCGCAGGCGTTCGTCTGTCCCGATGTAAAAGTTCCAAGCGAAGAGTTGACAGGAAGCGTAGCGTGTAAACTCTTTGCCCCGTTAGAATCACACGGAAACATTCTCCACGCCTCATATTTGTCATCCCTTCGATTCACTCAGGGCAGGCTCTGAGCTTTTCCGCGAAGGATCCATCTCCTCTGTTTTCTATTCCCTAATTGTCCATTTTCAATTTTATTATATCACTCCCAGGCGAATGACCTTGGAAACCCCGCCCTTACTTCGGGGACCCGATAATCCATCCCTTTGAGGTCACCTTTCTTGATTGATGATGTCAACAATGTCAACCACCGGCCCCATGTTACTCTATCTTTCGGAAAGTCGCAGCTATTTTTCTGATCACATCACTTTCAATATTCACTTTTTTCGCGTATTTTGACCACTTTGATACTGCATTTTGCACTTGTGAAATAATGTTTTCAGCTTTTGCTTTTTTTATTGACGCTGTCTTGGCAAACTCAATACAATCATTTTTATCAAAATCATCCCTCTTCCCATTCATTGACATCTGATGCTTGCTCGTCCAGATACCCGCGGGATTATAGCTATAAATGACATCAAATGCCGGAGAAAGTCTCCATTCACCTGACCTATTCATCAGGAATGCGATATTCTTAACATGATCATCATGATTTCTTGCAATAATATTGAACATAGTTCGTCTAAATTGCTCCTCTATTTCACTCATAGAAAGGTCCAACTTCCTCATCACTTGAATGGCTTGCTCATATGAATATGCTCCCGACTGATTAAAATCATAATGCGCTATTGCGCCAAGGGACTGCATATGTATTTTTCCGCCTTTATCGGTTCGGTCAAATCTCTTTGTCATGAAATGATTTCTATTGTTTTCATGCAGCAACCTGCACTCATTCATTTGTATTCCGGCTTCTGAAGCCATTTTATAGTATGCATACTCAATAAGCCCGTAGCCTTTTACATTTTCTATATCTTTATCGATATTTCCAGACACTCCGTCAAATTTCAATATCCAATATGAAAATCCGGACCCGGCTTTGATCTGCCCGGATCGGACTTCTTGAGTTTCAGAATTCCATGCAATAATTGCTTTTGCTCTGGCTCCACCGGCCGATGTCCCCACTTTGATGATATCATGTAATGCCTGCTTTCTTTTTTGAGGTGAAAAAGAAGTCCTAAGGGAATTCCTCTTTGAAAGAATTTCACTGGATAACTCAACTAAGGAGCCGATATCAATTTTTTCCGATGAGCCGTCGCCCGGGCCTTTAGATGGCTTGAACTCAAGCGCTCCCATGCCGCGGTTTCCGATATAACAAAGACGCTCTACTGAATTGAAATTTTCCGGCAACCTTCCTTCTTTTGCCAGCCAGGCATTAATCAATGCATTCCCAAATTTATCAGGCAAGGAATCCGCCAATAATCCGGGAAGCCCATGGAATGCTTTTGAAGCCAATGCTGGAAAAGAATATATCTGTGAAGATAACGGCATGGTGATCGGTGAAATCTCAATTCCGCTTTGTATGAATGAAGGTTCATATTCAAAATGAGCAATGTTCTTTTCCTCATCCCAGACAATAGCACCTATTCTTTTTCCCCACAATTTTACTTCAGCAATACTCATTCTTCATCACCCCAATTCCAATCTGTATTTTTCTTCTTCTTCGAAAGTTTTGCGCGCTGCCTGATCTTACCTCTCATTTCCAATTGCTGAAGCGGGCTTGCTTCGGGTTCAGGAGCAAAGAATTCTAAATTCCCAAGTAAGTTCAACACCCGCAAAACGCGGATCAATTTAAATAACTGTATGCTTGTCCCGTTTTCGGCCCGCTGAACCGCTGATCTTGAAACACCGGCTTCGGCGGCCAAGGCTTCCTGTGTCATATTCTTGTTCAAACGATACCTGGAAATTCGCGATCCAAGCTCTTTCAAAATTGCTCCGTCTGACATTTCACCATTAATCATATTGCGCCTCACCTGCGATGCATTATCCTGTATTTTCAGCTTAATATAGCATATTTGAAGCGTTATGTCAAGATAACCGGATTAAAGCAAAATAGTTAATCATAGAAGAACCAGTAAAAGATTATTTCCTATATACAATTAATTATTGAATACTCTCTATAATTTCGCAACAAATGCAACAACCGTCCCCCTCTCTATTAACTCCCACTTTTATTATTCTTCCTCTGATCTTCTATCAGGTAGAAACAAGATATAGAAAATACTCAAGAGTCTAATATACCATTCATTATATCCCTTTAGCGACGCATATATTCCCGTACTAATTATGTTAATTAATATCCCTGGGAATAATAAAAATAATGCACCTCCCCATTGATAAATACTATCTTTACTGGTAACAACAATCATGATAAATCCAGTTATTTCCATTATGATACTCAATAATGAGATAACAAGAGCTATAATCTTCTTACTATTGTTTTGCTTGCGACCTATAGTTGTTGCATTTCTAGTATTCAAACCTCAAATACCTCCCTTCTTCATTTGATTTATTATACCACACATCGATATGAAATCAAATCCAGACTCCGTATCAAGCTTAATGATTTGAACCTTTATATTTATCCTAAAAGCTGTTATTTAGCAGGAGATATCCCACAATTATGCAACAAATGCAACGACCGTCCCCGTTAATTACATAAAGCTGTGCTCTTACTTCCCCTATTGAACCTTTTGCTATATATAAAAATCTTATGAACTCTTTGTTATACCCCTTTTCAAATCCTTCTGCAATATTTGATAACACCGAAACACTTGCTCTCTGAATTTGACTACTTAAACCATAATCTTTCTTAAAATTATCATTGGATGTTACTTCATAGATTTCAACAACCAATTTTCTTGAAAGCTGCCAAACATGTAAATCTTCAAATCTTTCTACTTTCATTTCCCAACCTTCAACCTTTCAACTTTTGAACATTTGAACTTTTGAACTATCTCTATTCGTATCTCAGAGCGTCGATCGGATGTAGAGCAGATGCTTTCTTGGCGGTAACATGGGGCCGGGGCCCCATTTTCCTTTCCTCATTTGACTATTGCCAGCCTCCCTATCTTCTTGTTCCCCTTGGGATCGGTTATGACATAAATATAAATACCCGATGAGACCGGCACGTTCCATTCGTTTTTCAGATCCCATGCATAAATTGAATGCTCAGGCTCGATTTCAACAACAAGCTCACCGGCAATATTGTAGATCTTGATATTGCAGTGCTCAGTCAGATATTCAAACTCAATGCCTTTATGCCGATCCACAATGCAAGGCACCGGATAGACCTTTAGATTCTCCAGATCTTCAGAAAATCTTCGTTGAGATTCGAAATCACATATAGTGTTCCCTGAAAGTTCGGAAACCGTTGTCGACTCAGGAATAATGTCATATGCTACATCAGAAGGAGTGATAATATATGTCGTACCTGCTGTCAGGTCGGTAAACTCATAATATCCCGAAATGTTCGCAGTGGTTGTTTCATTGTCAACGCCGGTTAAGACAATCTGAATATCAGGCACAGGTACATCCCGCTCGGTTATCATTCCAGAAATGGTCCATGTATTGATAGTGCCCACGAATGTCTCACCTAAATGGTCAGTATCAAGATCGGCATATGTTCTCTCATTGGGAGAAAATGTGTGATGAGCATATGCAGGAGCAACGGAATATGTATTGCCAGCTTCAAGATCAGTGAATATGAAAATCCCTGATACATCGGTAAGTGTCTGAGTTTCAGCAGAACCGTTCTTTTCTAGAGTAATGAGCACATCTTCCATATTACTTCCCAGACTGTTCTTTATATTTCCATCTATTGAATGTAAGTGCAGAGTACCTGAATAATCTGCACCCAGTTGGTTAGCGGATAGATCAGTGAATATGTATTCAGCAGGGCTAAAATTGTAGTGTTTATGGTAAGGTGTAAGGGTATATGTAGCTCCCGCATCAAGGTTAGAAAATGTATAGTTACCACTAATGTCGGTAGTATAGGTATCATTTGAACTTCCATTCATCAGAAGGACCACTTCAACGCCCTCCAGGGGATTCAATCCATCATCGATATTTCCGGATATATCCCAGGTATTAAGCGCGGCAGTGAAATCAGCCGATAGAACATCCGCAATAGGTATCGTATAGGTAAGATCTACAGGAGTAAATTCGTAGTGGATCTTATCAGGTGTTATCGTATATGCTCCTGTACACGGAAGGTTGTCAAAAATGTAGTAGCCAGTGGATGATGTTAGAAGCGAAGCCGTCTCAGAACCGGTAAGATTTATTGTCACATCAGACAGACCAATACTGTTGTATGAAACCACTCCACCGATATCGCTGTGAATCAGCTCCATTGTGAAGTTCTGGTCAGTTTGACTCGAACTCATATTCGCATGCGAATATGAATCAGGAGCAGTGTTATAAAAAGGATCCGCAATCTCAACGGTATAGTTACCGTATTGGTATACAGCGAACTGATAATAGCCTGAGATGTCAGAGAGCGTTGTATCTGATGCATTACCTGAGATCGAGATCGTAATATTCTGCATTGGAATACTTGATCCGTTCACAACATATCCCGATATTGTGTATTCCGCCGGTTTTGATTCGGTTGAGTACGAAGAGTGTTTGAAGGCGGAATCGATCGCACACACTCTCCAAAATAGTGGTGTGTTGGATGGAATATTTGTCAGTAGTTGATTTCCATTATAGCAAACATTTCCGAGATTTGCCTGACCTCTGGGATAACTAATAACGGAGCTCATATAAAGGGGTTCCCAAGATGATGAAGTGCTTAGGTGCACATGATATCTCAGCATAGTGTCGGATGTGTGATCATCTGTAGGTATGTCCCAGCTTAAGTTACAGTATCCACCTGTATCAGTAACTTGAAGATTTACCGGGATATCGGGACTGGAGTTAAGATCAAGTTCGTTATTGACATAAAGTCTGGCTTCTCTCTGTGAACCTCCCAAACCTGTCAGGAAAAGGTCTAGTGAGCCATCATTATTAACATCTCCCAAGGCGACCGAACCTTGCTCAACTGCTTCAAGAGTGGAATTTTCCACCTCACTGAAGTTTCCCGTTCCATCATTTTCATAAAACTTGGTGCATCTTGTTCCATTATCTCCGGTTAATA
>JAIVYW010000048.1:0-8050 GCA_048635215.1 Candidatus Atribacteria bacterium | reverse complement strand
CGCGATAGTGAAATCTTACCTTGGACTCTAATGCGGGCATCGCGCCCGTACCCTCTTTCAGCACCTTGTACTGGAGGCCGCTTTTCAAAGATATGATACCTTCCTTCTTGGCGTTCTCTTTAAGAAATTCCTCGCCGGCGAGCTGGTTCTTCGCGCCTTCTTCTTCTCGTTTCTGTTTATCCGCAAGAAATTTAGCTTTACGCTCAGGGTCCATTTGTTCGATCATCTGCGCTTCTCTGAAGTCCATTAATACCTTGGAAGCTTCTTCCTGCGTCATCTGGGTCTCTGCGCCCTTGGCCTGTGTCATGTACGCTGAAACAAAGACCTCTGGGTCAATATTCATATCCAGATTCTCAAAGTTCTGAGCAAGATCGATACCTACCGCATAGCTCAACTTCGCTTCCGGTGTATCCAGTTTCACTTTCTTGGGCTGAAATACTTCTTCATCCCCACAAGCCAAAAACACCACGAGAACAGATAGCAAGGCAAACAGTGCAAGTTTTCTCTTTTTCATATTATCTCCTATAGAGTGTGCTGATTCACTAATACAATATTGCATAAAGTAAAATATTTACTCCCATTCTTAAAGCTGTCTCCCTTATCTCGGGAGTATCCTCTGGGTGTACGCCCGGAGAATCCCAACCGTCTGAGATATTGGAGTTATAAGTGTATAATACCATAAGATTGCCGGTATCGTCAAATATCCCCCAGGCTTCCGGTGGAGAATCCTCATGAATATGGATCTGAGGAAGTCCTTCGGGAAAAATGAACCAGAGATCAAAAAGCGGAAAATCTGGATTTAACGGAACAAGAGCCCTTCCGGGGAATATTTTCTTGAGCTCCTCTCTGATAAATTTATCCATTCCGAAATCATCGTCTATGTATAGTAATCCGCCGCGACGGCAATATTTGCGAAGATTCAATCTTTCCTTCTGCGAAAATATTACCCTTCCGTGGCCGGTAATGAAAAGCATAGGAAAATCAAATATATCAGTAGAAGAAGCTTCCAGCACGATCTCGCTCTGCGCTGTTTTCACATTGAGCTCGGAAGAAAACCTGCTAAGAAGATTGGGAAGTTCTGTACGCCCGTTATACCAGTCACCGCCGCCATTGTATTTGATCCTCGCCACAGAAATTTCCTGGGAGGCGATCGTTGAACAAATAAGGAACAATATCAGTAGGTACTTAATGTTCCCCATCTTCTGCTCCTATTCAAAGCCGCCTGAAAAAATGCGATCGAAAGCGGAAGCATGACCAAGGTCAGCCCAACCAGAATGAGAAGTTCCCTATACACTTCACCTATGGGAGCACCCATAAGAAGATTCATCCTTATCCCTTTCAAGGCATATGTTGTGGGGAATAGATATGATATCGGACGCAGCCAGGAAGGGAGATTCTCATAAGGGAAATACACGCCGGAAAAGAGAATATTGGCCTGATTAATAAAAAATGAGACCGGATCGCCACGCTTTGTTATTATGATCACACCCGCTGAAATGATCCCGAAGGAGAGAAAAGATAAGAAGGTGAATATAAGGAAAACCGCGGACACCCAGCAATGGGACAAGTCCAGTTTTAATCCGAAGAAAAAAGCAGCGAGTGTCAGGATAACAATTATCCTTACTATCTCAAAGATCGTGTCAAATGTCAGAAATCCCGCCAACAGCTCTACGGTTGTTATCCTTCCGCTCAACAACATCTCAAAGGTCCCTCGCGATTGTTCCGTTCTGACAGAAGCGGAAATGGTGTTCAATCCTGTGGATACCGCAGAAGAGAACGCGATGCCTATTATCACAAAGGAAAAATAGTCGGGAGCATAAGCCAGTATTGAATCACCAACGGTTATGGCTTTTGAGAGAAAGTAAAAGATGAACAGGGTAAGAAAAACAGAAAGCGAAGAAAAGATCATTGACACAGGGTAGGAAGTGAAGGTTTTCAGGTCCCGCTTAATAAATGGAAGTATCTTAAACATTCTCATCAAGCACATCCTCTTTTATTAATTTGCATTTCCGGATCTCATCAGATCTGCCCAAAGCCCGGGAGATCCGGCCCATATCTATGGTTTCCTTGGTTCCGTCCGCAAAAAGCACTTCAACACCTTTCATTACGGTCTTAGTATTTTCCGTATTTCTTCCATCCTTAAGAGAATACCTCTTATCCAGCCAATCCTCTAATTCTTCGATATGATGGGAAGAGATCAGGATCGCTCTATCCTCCTCCAATACCCATTTCTTTAAAAATTCCTTGATAACCTTGCGTGAACTCTGGTCAATATTTGTAAAAGGTTCATCCAATATCAATATTTTCGGCTGTTTCAGCAGAGCTCTCGCCAATTGGGCTCTGGCTTTCATCCCGGAAGAGAGCATTCGGAACGCGCGATTCTTGAACTCTTCCAGGCCAAGTACCTTCAACATATCCTCAAGATCACTGTCCCGCCATTCGTCCAAGAACAAAGCCATGAAGAAACGGAGATTTTCCATCAGTGTCAATCTCCAGTAGAAACTGCGCTCCTCGCCATTCACCCAACCGGTTATATCGTTCAATATATCAGGGGTATTGACTACATCTCTACCTAAATATTCTATGCTGCCTTCATCGGCGATAAGGATGCCGGCAAGAATTTTCATTAGCGTGGTCTTACCCGCTCCGTTTGGCCCTACAAGTCCCGTGATCATCCCTTTCTTTATCTCAAGATCAACACCATTCAATGCGGGAACCTTCTTTTTTCCGACAATATTAAAACCGTCAAAAAGCTTATGTATCACATATGTTTTTTGGAGATCTTTGATCTTGATCATGATCTGAATAACCCCCAGATGGAAGGAACTCCAAATATGATATTGGGTAGATTGACGGCCAAAAGCGGCGGCAGGGTCCCCTTCTCTCCAAAACTGAAGCCGACAAGCATTACGAGATAGTAACCAAAGATCAGAACAATGCTCGCGAATATTCCGATGGCGCGGCTGCCGACCTTTATTTCCAGAGCAAGGTAGAAAGAAAGCCCAAAGAGGCTTAAGATCGCCAAGGGAAGAGAGAATTTTTTATAAAGCTCCACTTGAAGCTTCCGCTTCATCATAGGCTTACTCTCCATTGAGATCCTTTTCCTCAGCTCCTTCAAGCCAAGACTCCTTCTATCAAAATTGGTTATTTCATTATTATTGATCGATGAGGAGAGATCCAGATTCACCGACAATTCATCATATTTTCCCTTAAAAAAACTCCCCGTTCTCAATTCCTTTGAGAAGCTGCCGTTCTGCATGATAAAACTGTATTGATAATTATCGGGATCAGAGTAGAATTTTCCTTTTTTCGCGAAAAGAAAGAGAGTTCCATCATTTTCCTTCAATCTCAAATTAACACCCTTGAGGTCATTATTATGGCGGTCATATTCCTCAGTATAAAGGACAACATTTCTTCCGATCGTATTGAATTCCTTTTCATTGATTATCAGCTGTACCTTCTTGGTCATGGTATTGAAAAGCGTTTTCACATACATCTTATTGGATTCAGGTACAAGAAATACATTAAAGAACATATTGAAGATGATAAGGAGCAAAGAAAAGGCAAAATAGGGTTTGATGATCTGCCATTTCCCTATACCCATCGTCTTCATCGCAAGGATCTCTTTGCCCTCGGTCAATCTCCCGATAGAGAGTATCACTCCAAGGATAAAGGACATCGGTATGGCAATGGACAAAAGGGCAGGCATTAGAAAAAAAAGCAGTTTCAGAATAATATATGGGCTGATGCCCTTGTTCAGAATAAGAGAGAGGAGTTCCTGAACCTTTGAAATGATCAGAACGGTAGAAAACAAGGCCAATCCGAAGGCAAAGGTCTTAAGGCTTTGGGAAATCAGATAGCGCTCGATTATCTTCAAGATGTTCCTCCCCTCATACCAAAATCATCTCGGAGTTCGTCTCAGCGACTTTTTTTACGGGAACAGGGATCATATTTCTCCTTCATGCTGCTTGGCCGCATACGGGCCTTTCCGGAATGTATTATACAATTTTTTCCTGTTTTCCCAAATTATGTTATGGGGCCGGTGGTTGATTAGTTAAGCTTCGCAGAGCACAAGGCACAAGTGCACAAGGTACAAGTGGAGAAATAAAGAATGAATAATTGTAGGGACAGGGCTTGACCTGTCCTCTGTCATCCTGAAGCATAGCAAAGGATCCATCCCCTCTGCAACTAACCTCCAACCTCGAGCCTCTGCGAAGAGTGTTCAAAGGTTGAAAAGTTCAAAAGTTCAAGGTTGAGGAAAATCATTTTAGATAAGAATTTCCTTGTATTATTCTTCAATCCTTCATTATTCATTGTTCATTTCCCCCTGTTCCACTGGGTCCACCGGGTCACTGGGACACTTACTATGTCATTGTTCGTTCACCCATTCCTTGAACTCATCCTTTGACGATGAAAATTCAAAGACCGTATATATCTTGAATAGTTGGGACTTATTGGATATGGTAGGATAAAGAAGCTTTGCGACTTCGATCCTGTCATCCTCAAAATCAAATGAAAGGAGTAATAGTTTTGCCTGGGCGATCGAAAAACAATTGCCCTTCACAGCAGTCTGGAGGATACTTTTCTTGTCATCGCTGAAATCCTCACTCACGAGCTGAGAAAGCAATTCGTCAAAATCTGCGGAATCCATTTCACAATCTGAAACGGACTGAACCTTTATTTCTTCCTTCACTGAAACTTTTACAGAAACATCTCCTGACTTGCTACCCAAGGATTTGACCCACAATTTGGCTGCCATGCCTTTCTTGGCTTCAAATTTTTTGATGAACTTCTTG
The DNA here is from genome assembly GCA_048635215.1 of Candidatus Atribacteria bacterium. Lineage (GTDB taxonomy): Bacteria > AUK180 > AUK180 > AUK180 > AUK180 > JAGLWT01. The sequence goes on along the minus strand of JAIVYW010000048.1, from coordinate 3,254 downwards.
TCCCCTTTGGTGATCTTGATAATGTAATATTTTCCACCGGGCAGCGATTTGACGGTAGGTATTTTTGCTGAATGAAATTTGATCTTGCTTTCAGTAAATATCTGTGCAGTTGCATTCTCGGGTGCCAGTATCTTTAAAGTTGTTGCTCCATTCTCGGTTTTCTCATAGATCAGCTTAAAATCATCGGTCTCCTCTGAAATAGTGCTTTTGACCGTCGTTTTGACACTGCTGCCGCTATCAAGGTTGACATCTTCATCGATATTTATCTTGATACCCACGCTTGTATCGTCAACATCCATATCAAGTGAAACGCTTTCAGCAAATCCCACTGATGCACATAAGAACATTGCTATAAGCAAATAAGTAAAAGTTTTTCTCATCATCTCCTCCTATGAGATATAAGTACCAAGTGTTCTGTTTTCATAAATACATTAACATCGTCATTATAAAACAGCACACTACATCTACGGGTCTGTATATTCCCAGCGAATGGTATCATATTTTCCAAATATTTCCAAAATCCCTTCTCTGCACTAACCCTCTTAGCCTCTATTCTCTATTTATGAATCAGAACACTTGCCATGTAATTGTGTAATTTTATCCAGCCATTTCTTGCTTTTCATCGGTTCAAATACTTCCAGTGCTTTTTGCAAAGATCTCTCGAAGAGACGCTTGATTTCAAGAGATCCGAATCGGGAATTAACCGCCGCCCATGCCAGATAGTAATGTGCTTTTCCTAAGGACAATGGCTTCTGGAGTGCTTCTAATTCGGATATCGCACTACCGATCTCCAGGATCGTCGCCGAATTCACCCCTTCCGTTAATACTTTAAACTGAAGTGAAAGCATAGTATATTCTATGTTTCCTAATTTGGAATTTAACTCTTTAGTAAGTGCTTCGGCCTGCTTCAGCATTAACCCGGCTTTTTCTATCTGCAAAATTAGAAAATGCATCTTTGAAAAATTCAAAAGATTCATACATTGCAGTTCCCGATTTCCAATATTCTCCGCTGCTCTCAATGACTTCTTGAAATATGCTTCGGCGGAGGTATAATTTCCCCATTCCATTTCCAAAACACCCAAACTGCTCAATGTATGTGAGTCGCCCATCGGATCACCGAGTTGTTTGAAGATCCGATTAGATCTCTTCATCTTGACCTTCGCTTTCTCATAATCACCAAAAGCATCATCAACCACGGCGAGATTGTGCAGGCTGTATCCCTGTCCGGATAGATTGCCGATCTGTTCTCTTATCTTCAATGATCTATTAAAATATTTTGCGGCATTCTCAAAATCACAGCGGCTGAAGTAGATAAACCCGATTGAATTGACACTTATCCCTTCACCTTCTACATCACCTATCTCTATACGGATACTCAGAGATTTCTGAAAATATTTCAGTGCGGCATTGAAATTCTCACGACGGATCTCTATCATTCCCAAATCATTGAATGCAGTCGCAAGACTTGAAACATCGCCAATTTCTTTCATTGTCGGAAGAACGCCCCTGAAGAGTTTGAGCGAGCCGGGATAATTTCCCACTTTGTATTCAACATCCGCCATATTGCAGATAACATTGGTTTCCAGCAGCTTATTTTTTAAGGTCTTGGCCAACTCCATGGCTTGCTTGAAACTTTCTATGGATTCCTGATAATGTCCAAGACGGGCTTCGGCTAGGCCTATGCTATTGAGTAAAGCTGCCTTATCAGCCTTTGCATCCGTGGTGTTTAATAATTCTAATGAGAGTTTGTAATATTTTAAAGAATCCTGGAAATTACCCAGTCTGGTCTCCGCATAGCCAAGCTGCTTTATGCTGTTGGCACGGCCGATGAGATCGTTCAGATCAGCATAGATATTCAATGCGGTATTTGCTGATTTCTGCATATCTTTGTATTGCCCTAGAACTCTCCACACTTCACTCTGGACAATGAAGCAATCAGCTGTTTTTCCCTCATCATCTATTCTTTTTGAAAACTTGATTCCCGCTAAAATAGAATCCGATGCATCCTTGGCCTTGCCTATTAGGCATTGGATCTCAGTTTTCCCGATAACTGCCCTGAGCATCAATTCGTCCAATGATTTTTTATCTAATGCTGTTTTCATATCCATATCTAAGTATTCCATAGCCACCGCATTTATGAATCAGAGTACTAGTAACTTATAGATATTGTAATCTAAGTGTGAAGTGAAGTCAAATAAATTTATTTCTTCCGGAGCACGGAAATTTTATCCAACCACTTCTTTGATCTTATCCTTTTGAAGATCTCAACTGCTCTTTGTAATGAGATCTCAAAGAGCTCATCGACTCGCAAATCTACCGCTTTTGAATTGCGGATGGCCCATGCCAAGTAATAATGGGCTTTTGCCAAGAGCATTGGTTTATTAAGAGCCTCTAATTGCAATACCGCTCTATTATATTCAGACCATGTTTCTAATTTCATACCTTTGCTAAGTATTCTAAACTGAAGTGAAAGCAGGTCATAATCGATATTCGCAGATTTGGATTTCAACTCTTTGGTCAGCAGCTCCGTTTGCCTCAGCCTGATCTCCGCTTTCTCAATGTCAAACATGAGAAGACGCAGCCTCGAGACATTTAAATGGTTTCGGCGCTGTAATTCTCCACTTTTGACACTCTTCGCTATTTCCAATGATTTCTTGAAATATTCGCCTGCCGGAGCATAATTTCCCCATTCCATTTCCAAAACCCCTAAACTGCTGAAGGTATGTGATTCGCCTACCGGATCGCTGATCTGCCTAAATATCCTGTTGGATCTCTTCATCTTGATCTTCGCCTTCCCATAATCACCGAATATATCATCAATTGATCCGAGATTATGCAGACTGTATGCCTGGCCCGATATATTGTCGATCTGCTCTCTTATCTTTAATGCACGGGTGAAATATATTTTCGCTTTTTCAAAATCACAATTAGTATAATGGATAAATCCAATTGAATTGGTACTTATCCCCTCACCTTCGATATCGTCGATCTCGATGCGAATATCTAGTGCTTGTTCGAAATAATTCAAAGCGGATTCGTTATTTCCCAATTTGATCTCGATCAAACCCAATTCGTTGAATGTTGTCGCATGGCTGGCAATATCTCCTATCTCTTTCACTGTTGGAAGAATACTCTTGTAAAGCCTGAGGGAATTCTTACACTTGCCTAATTTATATTCAAGATCCCCCATATTGCAGATGATATTAACTTCCAATTGTTTGTCCTGAATAAGCTTCGCTAATTCTAATGCTTGC
>JAIVYW010000047.1:0-8081 GCA_048635215.1 Candidatus Atribacteria bacterium | reverse complement strand
GATGCGCCTTCTTGATATATAGACTGCCTGCGTCCGCGTTCGCGACTTCTCTGGATGTTTTGAGGATCTTATCGAATAATTTCTCAAGATTACGCTCGGAAGAAAGAAGAAGTCCAACTTCAATGATTTTACTGAGATCACTCTTATTCATAACTAAAGTATATAATAATACACAACAAAAATCAATAATTTCGGCGCAGTGAACAAGTGCACAAGGGATGCGCTTCGCAGTGGCCCAGGGGACCCAGGGACAAGTGCATAAGGGACAGGTAGGGGCAGACCTGTGTGTCTGCCCTATTGTAGAGAATAGATAATAGTAACTTCGTGTGATTCTAACGGGGCGTAGAGTGTACAATTGCTTCACAATTTTCAACTCTCCGCTTGGTACTTTTACATCGGGACAGACGAACGCCTCCGGCGTACGGCATGTCCCCTATCTTGATTGGGGTGCGGCGTGAAACGATTGTAACAGGAAGATTAGTGGGTTAAACGAAATAGCGACTTTCCGGTTACGGATGTGTTTCCGTTTTCCTTCCCCATTATTCATTTTGCTTTATACCATTTAGTATAATTAGGGACGGTCTTTGATTTTGTACACTAATGATATGTGGAAATATGAATCAAGTTGGATAATGTATTTCCTGCAATATAGGTGATATTGTTTTCCGCAGTTGCTAATTCAGTGAACTATCGCACTCAAATGCTAGTGTCCAAATTCAACCACCGTCCCTAATTTCTATTTCTTTTTAGCGAGCAAGATAGCGCTGCCGATAGCACCGACGAGAAAGACAATGGGACAGACGATTAGCGCGATAATAAAAAAGACCGGTTCATCGGGCATATTGTTGCGCGTCCAGAAATCATCGCCGAAAAGCTTCATAAGGACCCCATAGACCACATTGTGCAGCACAACGCTTACAAGAAAGCCCGAGGAAGCATAACCCACAAAGAGGAGAAAGAGCTTGAGTATACCCTTTATCTTCTGCTTGTATGTTACTATCAAAAGAAATACGCCCAGCAAACAAAAGACCGCGGAAAGAATGAGAAATGGAATCATAAGTCCCCGCTTCACATGCATAGGGACAATAAGAAAGTATCCAAAAATGATGATAAATATCAGCATCTGATAGAAATAGATCTTCTCGAGAAGCTTACGGCCAGCAGTTTTTACAATTTTGTCATTCATATATTCCCCCGTTACGCCATAGTATAACGCGTGAGCGCAAAAATTGCAAATATTTACTGCCCGTGTGACATATGACATAGAAAATACTAACTGCGTCTTCTTTTTTTGAGGTTAGTGAGCAACGCCCCTACCGAAGAGCATCAATACCGATCCTACTGCAAGGATCCATCCTAAAATCGTTACTAAAGTAGGAGGAAAAGCAAAGAGGGGTTTATATGAAGGATCCAGAAGTTTTTTCTTCAGAGCTCTTCCGTAAATGATCAAATATATCCCTGCGCAGAATGGAATCAACCGATCAATGGAATTTGCTAAAAACATTATTATGTCTCTCACAATAACAACCTCCTTTTATTATATAAATGTTCAGTCATTTTGAATGATATATCGCAATGCATATACCCTTCCATGTCTTGATAAAGGGATTGGCTCCTCTCCTTTGTGCAAAGGGTCAAAAACCAGATAATCTCCATCCTCTGCACCTACGATCAGAACCCAATGAAATATATGTCCACCACAATATTTTACTTTCACAATTGGTAGTATCTCATTCTCTAATAATTTTAATACGATTCCTGATGTAATAAGCCTTTTATAACCGTAAGTGACTTCAGGAACAACTTTGGTAATCCTATTCCATATTATTTCTGCCTGATCATTGTATACGTCATTTTCAACGAAAAGCTTGTTCAGAGCGCCTGGGGTAATATCGTTAGAAATATACCCGATGGAACTGGCTACGACACACAAAAGACAACCATATCTTTCAACTAAATACCCTTCATTTCCCATTATATCTTCCCGCCATTCATCTTGAACCTGCTTGTAATATTTTACCTGTTTTACCGGTATATCTCTTTTTGCGCGAATAGTAATTCCACTCTTTTTAAGATTCTGATACATCGTGAATGGTATATGGATGAGGAGTGCAGCTAATAATATAACACCTATAACTGCCTGCAAAGTGGTTATAAAAACTTTAACTGTTTTGCCCTTTTTTTGATCCAGTTCTGCATTTGATTCCTGACTGGCATTTACACTACCCAAATATCGTTCCATACAATTCTCAAATTCATTCCTTTGTTTGAAATGTGTTCTTACATAAAAAGAAATAGCCGAACTATTTGCTATTTTGATCTTAACTTTTGAAAAGCCAACCAAATTTGCAGGAAACAAGGAAACGATGCCGTATGAGGAAATTGCTTTAATATCCAATTCTTGTGTAGAGTTTAGTGAATGAAAGAGTATTTTATCCGGTTTCATTACAATCGTTCGTATGTAATTCTGCAGCTTTTGGATAAAGAAAGTATATCCGCCTTTCAACAGAATAATTCCGAATAGTGTCCCAGAATATGTTAGAAGACTTCGGAGATACCATTGTAATAAAAAATAGTTGATCAACAATACGAGAGTCGGAAAAGCCACTAACATCACAAATAAACGATTGGCTACTTCGGGAAATATCTGGCTAACACTGATTTTCAGAAGCGTTTCTTGTTTTAACTCTTTGATCTCATCCAATTTCACGAGATTGACCTCCTGTATCCATTACGCTGCATTTATTTTACTACTTTGTAATATTATTTTCAAATAAGTAATTCAAAGGTATAGAAAACTCGCACCCCTATTCACAAGTAAAGGAAGTGAAACACCGTCCACCTACCCTGATGTTAAACTTTGCCATTTTACTTAACCAAGTATTTATGGTAAAATGCAGCGGATTAACAAACTTAAAAAGGAAAATTGTGAAAAAGCTATGTTTGCTCTTCATTATCATCACAATATTTTGTCAAATATATGCACATGAATATGTTAATAAGTGGTTCTTTCCATTTGGGCAATATGATGAATATCAAGAAGATGGTTTTCTTGAGCTAACTTTAAACTATGGCTATTTAGACAATCCTAATTTCACTGGAAATAATGTTATGAAAGAAGGAAATATTGATATAGAAGTTCCTCAGAATATCGGTCCTTTACTTATCAACTACGGTTTAGGAAAATATATAACCCTATCAGTTCAGAGTTTTATTTATAAGAAAGTATTAGTAACAGAGCTCCGAAATGACAGATTAAATGAATTGGGAGAATATGCTATAGATGGAAATTTCAATCTATTGTTCACATTTAAAAAGTATATTTATTTCATGTTGAACATTTCTCCCTATTTTTCCGCAAAAAGTAGATATGACCGTGGTAATGTAGTGTTATCATCGATGCTACCTTCTGCTGGCGTTAGACTCTTTGAAAGTGATTTTTTCATTATAACTTTGGAATTTGGATTCATTATTACTCCGGAAAATGCGTACACACTTATATATACAGGGATTGGTTTTTCACCTTGGGAAGAGTGGAGTATCAATGTTGAATTTGAATCCGTCCACAGGGCGATATCAGGTTTCCGAAGTTATAAGGGATCTACAGTGTTTCTTTATCCTTTTAGGCATTTTGAAACGGCTGCTGGTGTATATTTCATATATAAGGACTTTTCGGGGGATATCGTCAAAGGGCTTAGGTACATAGCGTCAATACAATATAATTTTGAATATAAACCTAGAAAGAAATGAAAAATAGAATTTATGCCAGGCTTCTCATATCTCAGATCTTTCCAGTCTCATTTTTCAGATTTGTTTGTACTGAGTCCCTCAATCACTCAATCTCTAACCACCTTCCGACCTTCTAGCCTCTGCGAGTCTGCTCAGCATCGCTTATCACTACAAAGCTAACTGCGCCTGCTCCATCACTTCTACTCTCCCGCATCTTTTTCACATCATTCATTATTCATTGTTCATTTCTTAATTATTCATTGTATTTTCCCACTTTACACATCACACTTGCTTTTGCACTCTTTATCCACCTTGCACCTCGTACTTCTGCTTCGCTTGTGCCTTGTGCTCTTATCGCTTGTGCTCTGCGAAGCATAACCTTGAACTTTTGAACATTTGAACTTTTGAACGATCTTCTCCACTTCACACTCATCGACGCGTTTGCGTCGATGTATTTGACTTTTCTCCCCTAATAGGATAAACTTTTTCATAAAGGAGTAGATTATGCCTACAGAAATGTGGTGGTTCTGGCTCATTCTGGGCCTTGCCTTTTTAGTAATAGAACTGGCTACGGCGGGATTTTTCGTAGTTTGGTTCGGCCTTGCGGCCCTGCTTGCCATGGGTGCAAATCTTTTGCATTGGCCACCTGTATGGCAATGGGTGATCTTTCTGGTGTTTTCAAGCATAGGCGCGGTACTTTCAAGGCGTTTTGCCAAGCTGTTCACCAGAAAAGAACCGGACCGGCTTGCTAGCGAAGAAGTATTGGATCATGTCGGCAAGGTAATTGACGAGCTCAAAGACAATGACGAGGCGGTACTTGGTAAATTTCAGGGCGAGACCTGGAGATGCTTCCCCGCCGATAAGTCATTGGGATTAAAGGTTGGAGATAAATTAAAAGCTATTGAGATTGAGGGAACTCATCTTATCGTTGAAAGGATAGATTCCGAAAATACTTCGGAATGATGCGGAGGGAATAGATGTTATATTTTCTGTCATTTGTCATTTTTGTTGTTCTGATAATCGTATTTGCGAATATCATTAAAATTGTGCGCCCCTTTCAGAAAGGTGTTTTGGAGAGAGTCGGAAGATATCAGAAGACCCTTGAAAGCGGCATTCATGTAATAATGCCCTTTTTAGACAAGATCATTAAAGTGGATATCCGTGAAAAGGTAGTGGATGTTCCGCCGCAGAATGTTATTACTCAGGATAATGTTGTGGTGACGGTTGACGCCGTAATTTACCATCAGATAACAGACCCTCACAAGTCAGTATATAATATTCAGAATTTCAATATGGCTATTGCTAAATTGGCGCAGACCAACTTGAGAAACCTTATAGGTACATTGGCGCTTGACTCTACATTGACCTCAAGAGAGAAGATCAACGGCGAACTCAGGATGATCCTTGACGAGGCCACAGATTCCTGGGGTGTGAAGGTAAAGAGAGTTGAGCTGCAGAGGATCGAGCCGCCTGTAGATGTTACCGAAGCCATGCACAGACAGATGAAGGCGGAAAGAGACAGAAGAGCCACCATTCTTGAGGCCGAAGGTGAGAAACGGGCACAGATAGAAAGGGCGACAGGTGAAAAACAAGCCAATATTCTTCGTGCGGAAGGTGAGGCACAGGCGATCAAAAGTGTCGCTGAGGCGAACAAATTCAAGAAGATCGCATTGGCGGATGGTGAAGCAAAGGCGATTGTCAATGTTTACCATGCCATACATGAAGGCAAGCCCACAAATGATCTTATCGCGATCAAGTATCTGGAAGCATTGCAGAAGGTCGCCGATGGCAAGTCCACAAAGCTCATCGTGCCGTTCGAGTCATCCGGAATACTTGGCAGCTTAGCGCAGATCAAAGAACTTTTTGATACCAAGGAGGCTGAATAACTCATAGTGCTCTGCTTCATAAAAAGAGGCATAGAAGATTGTTTAAAAGTTCAAAGGTTCAAGGTTATGCTTCGCAGTGGACCCAGGTACCAGTGGACCCAGTGGAACAACAGACAAAAGAAAATGAAGGATGAAGAATGAAAGAGAGACGGGTGTGGATATTGTTTTATTCTCTTCACTTTACACTTCAGACTTCACACTTCACACATCGTTCGCTGCGCGAACGACTGTCATTGTATTTATGAGACAGAACGCTAGTTAGATGAAAATATACATTGGTACCTCAGGGTATTACTATAATTCCTGGAAAAAGGTATTCTTTCCTGAGAACACTCGTGATTTCTTGGTGTATTACGCAAAATTTTTCAATACGGTCGAGATAAACGCCACCTTCTACCGGATGTTCAATCAGGATTTTTACCGGAAACTGCTCGACAGAGTACCCGAGGATTTCCGCATATTTATTAAGGTCAATCAGACCATAACTCATCTGAGAGTAGATAATGCTTCCACGGAGATGCGCAATTTCCGCAAGTCGCTGTCTCCCCTGCTAAAGAGCAGTGATCATTACGGAGGTATACTCCTGCAATTCCCATACTCTTTCAAATACTCCAAGGAAAATATGAAGTATCTTGAAAGAGCGATCAACTTCCTCCCGGTGAGAAAGGCGATCGAGTTCAGGAATCACTCTTGGAGCTTGCCTTTTGTAACGAATTATCTTACAGAAAAGGGCGTAGCGCAGGTCAATGTTGATGTTCCCCTGCTGGATGAATTGTTCCCTCCTCTTTCAAAAGTCACCTCCAAGATCGGCTATTTCCGTATGCACGGAAGAAGTATAGACCGATGGTGGAATTATAAAGAACCGCACGAGAGATACGATTATATGTACTCTCAGGAAGAGTTGAAGGAGATCTCAGAAAGGATCAATACCGCCATTGATGAGAACCCGGGAATGGAAGAGATGTACATCTATTTCAACAATCATTACAATGCGAAGGCGGTGAGAAACGCAATACAGATGGCGGGAATACTCGGCATTGAAATAAAAAAGCCCTTATGGCAGGATTCTCTTTTCTCTCAGGGATGATCATGGATAGAAAAGGCGCCGCCTATAAAGAAGGCATTGTCAGCATCATTATAAACACCATCCTCTTTGGAATTAAGCTCAGCGTGGGCTTGCTTTCCGGCTCTCTGGCATTGATATCCGACGCTGTTCATACGATGAGCGATAATGTCTCTTCCATCTTCCTGATGATAGCCTTCAAAATATCCGGGAAAGAACCCGATGAGGATCACCCGTACGGCCACGAACGCTTTGAGATAATGGGGACCATCGTGATCGGCGTACTGCTGCTTTTCACGGGCATCGAAATATTCCGAAGCGGGATCATCTCAATACTCTCGCCGAAGCAGATATCATTCACTCTTTTACAGATCATATTGATCATTATCTCCATCATCATGAAGGAGGGATTGGCGCAATACGCGATGTACCTCGGCAAAAAATTCAACGCTCCCGCAATCAAGGCTGACGGCTGGCACCACCGTTCGGACGCGATCTCTTCAGCACCGGTGCTCCTGATAATCTTTTTTCCCGGCATTGACGGCTGGGTTTCCATCCTTATCTCCCTTGTCCTCATCTGGGAATCCATAGATATCATCAGAAAGCAGCTGGATGACTTTCTGGGCAAACCGCCCTCAAGAGAACTCATTAATGACATCAAGAACAGCGTGATAAAGATGGAAGGTGTACATAATGTTCATGATATTCAGCTTCATCGCTACGGCAATACAAATATACTCTCTCTGCATCTTGAGGTTGAGGAGAAGATGAACTTATTTCGCGCACATACCATCGCGGAGCAGCATGAAGAAATGCTTAGCAGCAAATTTCACTTATCCGCTGTCACCATACATATCGATCCTGTGAATTACAATGACCCCGAGGTGAAGGCCTTAAAAGAATTCATTGAAAAAATGGTCGAAAGCGGGGATAAATTCGAGGATGCCCATGACATTCGTATCATCGGTGAGGTAGCCTGGAAGAATGCCGTTTTTGATCTCATTCCTTCAAGAAATCTCAAGGAAAAACAAATAAACGAGGCCGCTGAAGAAATGAGGAAAAAACTACAGGCCGCATTCCCTCATATCAAGGCCTTTGTCATCAATATCGATCCCAAGTTCAATTACTGATATAACCAGATAGAGGTTAGAGGCTTATAGAGAAATGGACAATGGACAATGGACAATTAAAACAGTGAAAAGTGAAGAATAAAGAATGAAGAATTGGGAAATGAACAGTGAACAATTGGGGAAGGATAGAAGAAACACATCCGTAACCGGAAAAACAATATTTCGCTTAACCCATTAATTCTCCTGTTACAATCATATCGCGCCGCACCCCAACATAGTGTACGGTTCCATAAATACCATAACACTGGCTGATGCTATTTTGATTTGTATTCA
>JAIVYW010000046.1:0-8224 GCA_048635215.1 Candidatus Atribacteria bacterium | reverse complement strand
CCGACTTTAACTTTGATTCCTTCCAAATTACTCCCCTTTCAATTTCTTCATTATAGAAAGAAAGGACTCCTCGGTAGGCATGAAAATGATATCAAAGAGGATCTCACGCTCGGCAGTTACGAATTCGTTCTTAAGAAGCAGCAGTTCATTTGATTCCGAAGCTGATTCAATACAGAATTCATCCACAATGCTGCCGAGGATATCGTACTTGATCTGCGGTGCGGATTGGATCATAGGCGCATTGATCATATTGCCTATCGCAGAAACATACGAGGAGATGATGATATTACCGATCTCCAAAAGGACAGAGCGTACCATTTCCTGTTTATGATCATTTAAGTCAAGGCCTTCGACCTTTTGCCGGATCAAGATCTCCGCGATGCTCTTCGCTTCCTCAACTGAGAACAGTATGAGAAATCGAGATGGGTATTTGCCTGTCAAATAAGCAAATACAACGACCTTTTCCAATTCCGGCCCGCCAAGATTATCAGGCATCTCTTCGGGAGAGATCACATCCAGGGATGGGACTTGCATGGAGATCGGTTGCGCCAGTATTTCAGAAAGGGATGTAGCGGCATTGCCGGTGCCAATGCTGCACAGTTCTTTTAGAACATCCCGTTCAAACTCGCCCAACTCATGATAATACCCCATATTTAGCCCTCAAGTATCCTGGTAATGGCCTCAATTACAGATGACGGCTGAAAGGGTTTTACCACAAAGTCCTTGGCACCGGCCTGAATGGCCTCGATGACAAGTGCTTTCTGACCCATGGCGGAGCACATCAGGATCTTTGCATTGGGGTCAATCTTCATAATTGCCTTCACCGCTTCGATCCCCCCCATTCCGGGCATAACAATGTCCATTGTGACCATATCCGGCTGCAGGCGCTGATATTTTTCAACCGCCTCTTTTCCAGTACTGGCCTCACCGACGACTTCATAACCGTTCTTTTCAAGGATATCTCTTATCATGGTCCTCATAAAGATGGCATCATCGGCAATTAGAACTTTAAGCTTATTTCCAGCTTCGTTCATACAAAACCTCCTTATTTGGTTTTTATTGCTTTTTCCAATTCAAGTTTCTCTTCGCTTGAGAAGAGATTATGCAAATTCACCAGTGATACCACGCTCTCCGTAGCGTCTCTGGTATACTTCAAAATTTTATGCAGATAATCGTTAACTCCGCTGATAAGTCTGGGAGGGTCGAACACACTTACTTGTTTGAGATAAATAACCTCTATGATCCTGCGGGTCAGGATACATATCTTCTTATCACCGAGAGAGCAAACAATACCAAAGTGCTTCCCCGGATCATTGGGCAGGCCCAGTTTCATCTCCAGATTCACCACAGGGATCATTTCGTCTCTCAAATTAAAAAGACCCTCGACATATTCTTCAACATTCGACAACGCATTAATTTTATCAACTATAACTATCTCAATAATACGAAGGATATCAATGGCGTATTCTCCCTCGCCCAAAGCAAATGAGATAACCTCTCTGACCTTCGAAACGCTCTCCTGATCTTCGAGAACAGGAGCATCTTCAGAATGGTGCTCGATCGGGGGAAAGTATTCAGACTCGGCAGAGGCCGCCTTCTCTTCGTTTTCCGCAGCGAATACCTCAACAGCAGATACATCTGCGATACGCTCAACTTTTTCAACCGCCTCATCCTGAACCGCGGCAGGTTCTTCCTTCAATACGGCTTTTTTCTTGGGAGAGGCTTTTTTCTTGATCGCTTTTTTTGCCTTACCCCCTATCTTGAAGTAGTTATACTTATTTTTTGTCATTCTGCTCTTCGAGTTTAACCATCTTTTGATTCATCTGTTTCAGCCTTTCGCTCAGCTTCTTCACGATATTCAAAAGAATCTTAAGGGCGATCTCCGGTTCCTTGTAGATCATGTCATTGAAACATTTACGAGTGATGACCAAAAGTTGGGAATCCTCAGCTATCTTGGCAGTTGCAGATCTCTGATCCTCATCGATCAAAGAAAGTTCCCCCAAATAATCCCCTTTTCTGATGGATACCAGAAAGATATTCTCCTCGTCATCTTTACCCTTTTTGTAAAGATCAACGACGCCCGTAAGAATTACATACATGATCCCCCCCTGCATTCCTTCAAAGAATAGAGTCAGTCCATTCCTGTAATCTTTTACGAATGCAAGTTGAAGAACCCTTTCCATCTCATCCTTGGTTAATCCTTTGAAAAGTGGGATGTTCTCCAGTAGTTTATAATCCATAAATTTTCCTATTCTTGATTTTACAATATTTCCTCTCATTTATCAAGTATTTTTCCCCTTAATATTGTATTTTAAGACACCTTTTTCCAAACGCATTTGAATACTTCAGCGGGGGTAATAATCAGCTGACCGTGAATCTTGACTTATTTCAGGATTTTATGTACAATCAACGAAGTAAAGTATTAAATTTTTGGAGGTCTCTTATGAAAAAAGCATTTTTTATGCTGATTCTACTTGCCGTTGCGTTCTCTGGAACTTTTATGAGTGCCGAGCAGAATGTCATTATTATGGGTGGTCAGCCACAACAGCAGCAGTCCTACTCTTCCGGTGGTGACCCCATCACGGCTTCTGCAATTGCCGCAGCGACTAATACAAACAAGGCACTGTGGTTCGGAGCAGGATGTATTCTTAATATTGTCGGTGTCGGCGCAGCATATTTGATCGAGCCGGCTCCTCCCGCGACCATGCTTATGGGTAAAGACGCCAATTACGCGGCGATCTTCACCGAGAACTACAAAAATACAGGAAGGAGCATTCAGACAAAATACGCGCTTTACGGATGCCTCGGCCAAGGAGTAGCCTGGAGCCTTTATTACCTCTTTTTTCTCCTCCTTTGGGCTGATGCAGTAGACGATCTTTATTCTTACTGATCTTTGAAAAAGATACTTCTCGCAGTACTGATACTCATCGTATCAGCGTTAGCCTTCGGAGACCGGATAAATAAACTGGTAGCCGTGGTCAATATTGAAGTGACCACACCCAAAGAATCCACCGTCTCCGAAGGCCGTCTTTTCTATTTCGACTACAAAATCCTTTTAGAAGTTACCGCACCCATTCAACAGAAGATGTTCTTCTCGGAAAATACCCTTTCAATATACTACCCCGCCTCAAAAAAGGCCTTTTTATTCCGCTCCAGGATCACACAGACATTTCCTTTGTTCGCTGTACTTCTCATGACGGTCGAAGATGATCTCGGCTTGACACAATTAGGATTCAAGCTTGAGAGGACAGAGAAAAAGAAGCATGGAAAGGTCTTCGTTTTTGTTCCCGAAAATGAGATGCTGCGCAAAAAACTGGAATCATATGAAGTTGAAATAGACGGCGACGGCCTTGTAACAAGCATCAAGGTCTTCGCAAAAGGCAGGCGCCTCGTCTCCGAGACAGCTATCTCTGATTACAAAGAGACAGGAAATCTCAAATTACCTCATCTCATCAATACCATCAAATATGATGCTAAAGGAAATGTCGTGACCAGCGAAAAAATGACCATGGATTCCATCATCGTTAACGCAATGATCCCGAAAAGGGTAAAGGAATTCTCTCTGCCCGAAGATGCCGAGGTGGAAGAGATTGACTGGTAGATCTCTCATTCTCCTATTCGCGCTCATATTTCTATTAATACCTTCGCCAAGCTTTTCAGATGACACAGATAATATCAACTTCCTTCTGAACAATTATTCTTTCAAACAGAAGGAGAGTTTTGAATATCAGAAGCCCGTTTTAAACCGCTTATTCACTTTCAATGAACTTGTTTTTCTCGGAAGGAATCTGATACGATTATATCAGACCTTCATTTCATCACAGGATCTGACCGTATGCATGTTCCATCCCCATTGCTCCTTGTACGCGGATTGGGCGATCAATGAATATGGAGCTTTTCAAGGGGGCCTCATGTCCTCAGACAGAGTACTGCGGTGCAATGGATTCGGCTCCTATTATTATCCTGATATTCTTCCCGACGGAAAGATATTTGACCCCCCGGAGTATAATGCGCTATGGCAAAAAAATCCCTGATCTTCGTTTTGCTGATCCTTACTTCTTTTGCTTTTGGAAGTACTGAACAAAAAGACCCCTATTCAAAGGACAATATGCTTAACTTCGTGAATTACCTCTATGAATTGAACGAATTCGAAAGATGTGTTTCCGAAGGCCTCCGGACCGCATTGATCCATCCCGAATCCGGAGAAGATATCTACCCGCAAGTAGTAAAAAGTTATTTCAAACTCAAAAAATACGGCGCTGCAGTTGAGCTTATCGACAAGAATCAGCTGGAATTCAAGGATTCCCTCGCCTACGGCCTTTTTAAAAGCAAGAATTATTCCCGCCTCAGCTCAATGACCGCTGAAACCGATTTTCAATTGGAAATGATACTGGCTGGGCATCTCATCTTAGATAATATGGAGGGCTTCAGAAACAGCCTGTCGTATATTGAGGGAAGTACAGCTACCCGAAATCAGAAGGCGTTAATGAAATTATTCCAAAAAAGACTTCAATTTAAGACCAAAAGCCCGCTTACCGCAGGACTGCTCTCTACTCTTGTCCCGGGTTTGGGGCGCATTTACGCGGGAAGGCTGGCTGACGGCTTGTTCTCCATGTTCTATATTTCCCTGATGGCGTATAAGGTTTATTATTCCTTTGACAAACAGGGTATAAACAGCATCGAACCTTGGTTATGGGCTGCGATGGATCTATATTTTTATGTGGGAAATATCTATGGCTCCGTAGTTGCCGCCAAGATCCGCACCCGGGATTTTCTCAGGACAATGGAAAATGAAATTCAACTTTCTATCAGTATTAATTTTTAGCATTTCTCTTATTCTGAGTGCTGCTCAATCACCTGCACAAACAGCAGAAAGATTGTATAAAGCAGGAGCTTTGGAACAAGCGGTCACAGAGTATTTAAGAGCGACGATGCTGGATCAGGAGAATCCGGACAATTTCCTTCGAACGGGAGAAATTCTCAGAGAATTAGGGAAATTTCAAGACAGCAATACCTATCTTGAAAGAGCCATGTTCCTGGAAAATGAGCGGACTCAAAGAGAAGAGATACGCCTGATGATAGGCTCTAATCACCTTCTTGCCGGCAATTATGTCGCTGCGGAACTTGTCATTGAGCGCTTATCAAATGAAACCGTTGAAAGACATTGCGAAATGATCAATGTCATGCGTATCTTGATCCTTATTTCCACCAATAGGGAAAAAGAAGCATTGGAAACCGCGGCGAGCGCGGAAAAAAGAGCCGGTATCAAAGCTCTTTCAGGGGAAGTGATGGAGTTAAGCAGATCAAAAATATCCCCATCCAAAGCCACATTCATGTCCACTATTCTTCCCGGATCCGGACAATTACGGGCAGGAGACCCCAAGAACGCCGCCAAGGCGCTTTTGCTTAATGGAACTATTTTCTACCTCTGGGGATCATTGATCATTGATCAGAATTTCACGGATTTTTTTTACTATTTGATCACTTTTAAGAGGTATTATAACGGACAGCGGGAGAAGGCAGGTATAATCGCTCAAAAAAGGAATGAAGAGTTGAACTCCATGATCAGGTCAGCATTTATGGAGTATCTCAAAAGGAATTATCAGGGCCTGTAATATTTGCTGCTTTCTTTTAGATGTTCCGATATGATCTTCTTATTAATTATCCCCGCTTGCATGTACTTGAGGACATCCGCCGGGCCCGCCTTCTGAATTCCGGTATCTTCGCGAAACAGGCCGACAACATCATTGTTCAGTATTCCAAAGAAATCCTTCCAGAAAAGAACTTCGAAATCTTCAGAATTCACCTTTTTCAAAAATTGAAGAGCCGCTTTCTTATCACCGTAAAAGCATAATACCTTGAACATATCCTGAAAAAACGCGGGGCTTTCGTATCCATCCAGATCATCGAGAAATTTGAATACCTCTTTCCTTGTAGCAAAGGTCAGAAGATAGCGCAATTTAAGAGATCGGTAGAGATAGCTGCTCTTAAATTCATCCGAGCTGCGCTTCAGGATCTTCAGGGCTTTTCTCTGCTTTTTGAAGGATATGTAATACATCAAGAGATACAGATCGGCAGCGGCACCCTCTCGCTCGACAAAGAAATTAATATCGGCAACAACCCTGAGCAAAGAGATGGGAGTGAAGTAGATCCGGGCGCTTTTGATATTGACCAATGCAGTCTCTAATCTTTCTATATTCGTGTCGGCTAAGACAACTTCAGGAAGGTCCCAACCGTCTGCCGGCACCGGGGACGATACAATGAGAAAGACAATTAAGACAAAAGCGGCTTGTTTAAAAAAGATGCGCCTGCCTATATTCATTTATCCCTTCAAACAATCTTTCAAGGTCATCCGGGTCAATGTCATTATGGAATGTCACTCTGATCCTGTCCCAATGCGGGATGATCAGGACTCCCCTTTCTTCCAGGAAAGCTATTAATTTCATATTATCCGGGACATAGAAGTAAACCATATTGCTATGTACCTCGGCAGGGGTCAATCTGAAGGGCTCACCCAGAGAAGCGATGAATTCACCGAACTTCCGAGCCATTTCATGATCCTCACCAAGCCGCGAGATCATCTTTTCCAATGAGATCAAGCCCGCAGCCGCCAAAATGCCTGATTGACGCATCCCTCCTCCCATCTGCTTACGGACCCTTACAGTGATCTGATTCATAAAGGCGGTAACAATGGCTGATGCTATTTTGTTCCGTATTCGAGGCACGAGGAGCGCCGCATACCCACAGCGGTATGTAAGCAACGAGCAACACAGAAGACAGAAAAAGAGCTTCAGCCCGAAGGGAATATCATCTTTGGTCAATTTCTTCCTCTCTCTTCGCTTACGGACCACCAAGGGTACGCCGCACTCATCGTTCGTTGGAATTGACTCAAATCTAAACATTCCATTGTAATCGCATTTATGAATCAGAACACTAGCGTCACGCATACTGGCTTTGTCGCCGGCAAGTATGGATCCGACGGGAGCGGCAAGCCCCTTTGACAGGCAGAACATCACAGTATGGGCAAATCTCGCGATCTGCGTTGCGGGGATCTTCAAGTATTCGGCAGCATTGAATATCCTCGCTCCGTCCATATGGACTTTCAAAGAATACTTTTGCGCTAATGCCCAGAGTTTCTCTAAATAATCAAGGCTCAAGACAACACCGCCGTCATCATTGTGCGGGTTTTCAATACAGATAAGTGAGGTTTTTGGAAAATGGACATCCTCGGGCCTTATTCTGCGCTCGAGATCTGCCAAGTCGATATACCCCATTTCACTCTGCAGTGTAATGGCCTGTAATCCGGCATTGATACCCAGGCCGCCCACTTCATGCTGAACGATATGAGATGATTCGGAAAGCAAAACCTCTTCACCCGGATGTGTATGCAGTCGGAGTGCGATCTGATTTCCCATCGTGCCGGATGGTACAAAAAGAGCTTCGTCCTTGCCAAGAAGCTCTGCTGATATTTGCTCCAGTTTCTTGACCGTGGGATCATCGCCCCACACATCATCACCTACTTCTGCGGTGAACATCGCTTTTCGCATCTCTTCTGTCGGCCGGGTAACTGTATCTGAACGGAAATCTGATATTTTGCGCATCTTACTCCTCATTTAATTGAAATTCTACCATATAGAGTTTATTTTTCCAAATGTGAAATAAATCAATTGCATTGACTCAAGAAAATTGTTATAATGGTTCTTGGCTGCCGGGATGGCGAAATTGGCAGACGCGCATGGTTCAGGACCATGTGGGGGCAACCCTGTGCAGGTTCGATTCCTGTTCCCGGCACCACGTTAAACACAATGAACAATGTACAATTGACAATGGACAATTAAAGATAAAAGTAAGATGTTCAAAAATTAAAAGCAAAACCAATATCCGCACCCGTAACCGAAAAATCGTTATTTCGTATTTATCATTAATTTACCCGTAACAAATATAGAACGCCGGAGCTATCAGCCTACGGGACGGAAGGTTGAATATTTTAACTTAATACATCCAATTTAGACAAATAAGTGGGTTGAAATATTCACCACCTCCGTCCCTGGAGAATTCGGGAGGGTGGAGGGAGAATGGGTACAGAATCACACGGAAACATTCTCCACACTTCTTTGAATCTCACTCCCTTTTTCTCTCCTAATTGTTCATTATTCATTTCCCAATTATTCATTGTATTTTGTTATCCCCTCTCTCTTTTGTCATTATCGTTATCAGGCGTGTG
>JAIVYW010000045.1:0-8242 GCA_048635215.1 Candidatus Atribacteria bacterium | reverse complement strand
CTCTTACCGCAACTGATGCACCGCCGAGATCGCCGGTGTCCGCAAATGTTCCTGCAACAAAGAAAAGTGCGAGAACCAAAATAAGCAATTTTTTCATAGTGCCTCCATAGCATTTTAAATAAACAACTATCTCATTATAATACATATTCGCAGGAAAATCAAATTAAACAGAGGTACGAAGTACGAAGTGCGATGTACGAGGTGGGTAAAGGAGAATGAGATATAATAGAAAGTTGTGTATTGACAAAAAATGGAAGGCGGCGTATACTTCGATTAACCAAAAGGAGGTATACGCCAATGGATTATACAAAAAAAGATGCAGAAGTCAAAATGGAATTATTATCAATGACAGTTGAAGAGATCGTAAAAAAGGGTGCTGAAGACATTTTAAAAAAAAGCTCTTCTATGCGAAATAGAGGCTTTTCTTGAAGGATATTCGGGGTTAACTATGGAAGAAGGTCATCAGAGGATAGTCAAGAACGGATATCACAAGGAGCGGAAATTCATGACGCCTGTCGGGAATATTTCGATCAAGGTTCCCCGTGCAGAGGATAGAGATAAGGAGATCAAATACTCGAGCAATTTGGTTCCTCCGTACATGAGGAGGCTGTCAAGTGTTGATGATCTACTCCCGCATCTTTATCTGAAAGGTATATCCACAGGAGATTTTTCAGAGGTATTGACGCAATTATTGGGCGAGAAGTCATCTATTTCCCCGAGTACGATCGTCCGCCTGAAAGAGAAGTGGCTTGAAGAGCACCATGTTTGGCAGGAAAGGGACCTTAGCGAGAGGCGCTATGCATATTGGTGGGTCGATGGGATCTATTTCAACATCCGTCTGGAAGATGAACGCAGTTGCATACTTGTCATCATGGGAGCGGATGAAATGGGAAGGAAGGAGTTGATCGCTGTTGAAAGTTGTTTCCGGGAGAGTTATCTGTCCTGGAAGGAGATCCTGTTGAAATTGAAGGCAAGAGGACTGGCGGAAGGCCCGTTGCTTGCAACAGGAGACGGCGCTCTGGGTTTCTGGAAGGCACTTCGAGAGGTATATCCCGAAACCAAGGAACAAAGGTGTTGGGTACACAAGACCGCCAATGTCCTTGACAAGCTATCCCAGAGAGTACAGAAACAGGCAAAGAGAATGCTTCATGAAATATACCTTGCTCCCACGAAAAAGGATGCTGAAAAATCTTTTGATGCATTCGTTACCCTCTATGAAGCAAAGTATCCGAAGGCTGTGGAATGTCTCCTGAAATCAAAAAATGAGACCATGACATTCTATGATTTTCCCGCCGAACATTGGAGACATATCAGGAGTACTAATCCGATCGAATCAACCTTTGCTACAGTACGGCTGAGGACTAGGAAAACCAAAGGATGTGGGTCAAGGGATGCGACATTAATGATGGTGTTTAAACTTGTGCAATCTGCAGAAAAACGATGGCAAAAATTGCACAGTCATGCTATGATCACTTTGTTGTTTAGCGGAGTGAAATTTGAAGATGGTGTATTGAAGAAGGCCGCCTGAGATGAAAACTCATCCACAACATTTGACAATATCTCGGATTCTTCGGTCGCTAAGACTCCTTCAGAATGACAGATATGTGTTTATTTTATCTCATAATTGTTCATTGTCAATTGTACATTGTTCACTGTCCTTAGGTACGACATGTCCCCTATCTTGATTGGGTTGCGGCATGAAACGATTGTAACAGAAATTTTAATGTATTAAGCGAAATATTGATCTTCCGGTTACGGTTGGGTTTCAGTTCTCATTCCCACCTCGTACACCGCACATCGTACTTCGTACTCAGTCTGCGTAGCAGGTGTTCTGAATCAGAGCACTACTCTACAAAGATATCAGCTCGTCTATTCTGGGCTCTTCCTTCTTTGGTCTCATTGTCCGCGATAGGATCTGATTCACCGAACCCTTTAATTGTGATATTCTCAACCGGGACACCCAGGCCGATCAGGCAATTCATTACCGATTTGGCTCTCTTAACAGAAAGTTTTTTATTATACTCGTCGGTGGAAATACTGTCTGTATGTCCGTTGATAGTGTATTTAGACGCACTGGGGTCCATAAGCGAAAGAACGCTGTCTTCGATATTCATCTTCTCATCATCGCTAAGATCGGATTTATTCAGCGCATATGTCGGGGTATAGAGAATATAAGGATCGACGGGAGTATTGTCTTCAATGTATACGGGCTCTTCAGCCACAATGTCTTCTTCCTCGCCTTCAAGCCGGCCGAATATTTCATTTGCCGTACTGTAATGCTCCTCAGCTTGCGTGAATGTTCCCGATGCTTCTTCGAAATCCTCCGAAGCGTCATCTATTTCCCTAAGAGAAACATCCTCTTCCGCTTCAACCCTTTCCATCACCCCATTAGCAGAAGTATAGAGTCCTTGAGCCTCATCAAATTCCTGGCCGGCCGTGTCAAAAAGGTCAGCGGCATGGTCAAGCTCTTCCGTGCTCGGTTCTTCCGCGAATACCGCGGTCAGGCAGAAAACAAGTAAAACGATCAACAACAATTTCTTCATTAGGACCCTCTCATTTTGAAGATATTATATTGATAATTTAGGATTAAATCAAGGGCTAATGTGAGAAATATCACTAAAGATAGTAGATCTTTTTCTTTCTTCTGAATATCAAAGAAAATAGAGTGATGAGGAAAGTGAAATATACCGGGAAATATCCCCAAATATTGTATAGCGTTCTGCCGCTGTGTATGAATGAATTCACATAGTAGGCACCTTCCTCATCCAGTGGGCTTTCAAATTTTATCTTGCCGTTTCTGGAAACATGGGCGGATCTCCCCGCATTGGAAACCTTTATCAGGTCTCTTCTGTTCTCGATCGCCCGGTAAGCCGATACCGCGAGAAGATCCCGCGAAGTGGCGCTTTTTTCGAACCACGCTTCATTTGAGAGATTGATCAGGAGTCCGGCGCCCTCCTTTACAGAGTGCTGGACATAATGGGGGAATATGGCTTCATAACAAATGCTTATGCCAAGCTCGCCGTTTTTCGTTTGAATACAATAAGGGCCGGGAAAGGTCTGTATCCCCTTGCCAAGTATTAATTTTTCCGCGCCGGGTATGGGAGAATACTCAGCGAACGGAGACAGTTTCTTCTTGATATATATACCTTTGATCTTACCTTCTTCTAAGTAGAAAGCGGTGTTGAACTTCTTTGATGCCGGATAATCATAATAATACTGTTCATCATAATAAGGATTCCCCATGAGAATAGGGATGCTATTCGCTTCGGCGATGCTGGAAAGGTAGAGCGGGCTCTTTGTGATATCAAAACCATAGGCGGTTTCCGGAAGAATTATCAGCTCTATCCCCTTTTTAACTCCGTGAAGCATAGTATTGATGCTTTTTCTTGTTTCTTCAAGGTATGTAGCATTCCATTTCTTATCCGGAGAAACCGCGGGCTGTATGAGGGCGGTCCTGAGCAATATTCCGTCATTATTGTACTTAACCATTGTTATTCCGCCGTATACGAGATTAATGGCAAAAAGCAATAATACAAATACCGTAAGCTTGGGTTTATTGCTCTGCTTATTAAAAAAGAAACTGAAAAGAGCAAGGTTCACGGCTATGATGAATATGGAGATCAGATACATCGACCCGATGTCAGCGGCCTGTATCAACGGTAAATACCTGTACAGGGCGGCAGCGAAAGTAGTTCCTGTAAATCCTCCCAGAACAGTACCCCTTATGAGTTCCAATACCGCGAATATAGATGCCGAAAGAAGGATTCCCCTGATGCCTGAAACAGTTTTGAAAAACAGCTTCAAGAGTAGACCCCAGATGCCGTAGTAAAGCGAAATGTACAGCATCAGAACAAGGGCGACCTTCCATGACCAGATCATAGCGATCCACTGATACTGTAATATATGAAAGCCGAATGCGGCGAGAAAGAACATCAGAAAGGTTCCAAACGGCCCGCATTTTGTTGTACCTGCGAGGATGGGGATCAGAGCGACAAAGGAAATGATCCCGAAATTCCATGAGGTATTGAAGGATATCCTCAATAGTAATATAGTGAATAGGACAGCTAAGAACCTACTTAAGAACTTCATTTTTCACCACAAAGATATTTCTGTACAACTCGCAAACAATGGATTCGTCCGTGAAATCACAATTCAGACCGGGAATTGAGAGCGGGGTCTTGATGAATTTACCGCCATGCAGCCGATATATCCCCTTTTCATAGATGCTTACAAAAATACTTTCCGTATCAATTCTTATATCAGTTGTAAGCCCGATGGACTGAAGCTTTTCAAAGGCACCGGCCTTATATGTATAAAGGCCTTCATCCGAAAGTATATATACGGTACCGTCTTCAAGTTCAATCATCTTCGATATGCCCCTGAACGGCGCCTTGACGGATGTAAGGCCCTCTTCTGACAGCGTATACAAGCCTGAACGATAGGATGACACCAGCCCGCTTTTAAAGAGCATATCGGAGAAATAGAACTCCTCCTCCCCTACGAAGAGATTGCTCTCCATATCATATATCCCGTTCACGCCGAAGATATAATGTTCGCTTGCCCTCAATATCTCATCACCGGAAAATTCTTCTCCTTCCATGTTCCTGAATATCGCTTTTCCATCTATGAATGCGCTGACCAGGCCATCGCCCCATCTTTCCCATTTATTGTCAGAATAGGAAAATACGCCGTTTTCAAAGGTCGAGACAATGAGGCCGCTGCCGTTTGAGAAAGCAGCGTAGATCTGCCCGTGTACATAGTTTTTTTGCGTGGTGTATATCGGATCTCCGGAAATATCAAATACACCGTCACCTAAAAAGACGATCTGCTCGGCCGAGACCTTTACAATAGACCTCACATTTCTGTCTTCAAGAAATAATCGGCCGTTCAAATATACATCTCCGTTAATATCCAGGGTGTAATGCCTGTCACCGAAATAATAATTAATACTGAATTCATTTTCGTTTACACATGAATTCAAAAGAGCGGGAACAATATCCTTCTTTTCGGCCTTGTACAATTTCCCGTCACAGCGGAATACCTTTCTATCGCCCAGACACAACGGTATGTATTCTCCCTTGAAAACAGTCTGTTCATTGCTTTTCAGATCGTACAATGCCAATTTATCGGGGTATATGAGCCATGCTTCGGATGAATTGATATCAGGGATCACATTAATGATACTGCCTTCGAATACTATGCGTTTTTTCAATTGAAGATATTCATCGAAGATCAGTAAGCCCTTACGGTGAATTACATATATTGAATCATCAAGATATCTCGCGTCTAAAAAGCTGCCGAGCCCGAGATCGAGAACCCCCACAGATCTGCTGTCTTTGTAAATATTGAGCGCATCCATGACCAGGCCGGCCTCTGGTATATACGCCTTGACGGCCAAACGGCCGGCAGAAGAAACAGCAGAAAATGTTCCGATGATCAGAACTAAGAAAAAAGCTATTTTACTGCGATACAAGTTACGGTACGCGTAATCCCCTGAATCTTCCTGATCCTGCCTATCATGAAGGAGGTCAATTTTTCAATATTCTCTTCCTGAACGAAAACAATAATATCATGAAGTCCGGTAACTATATGTGCATTGGATACTTCAGGGAATCTATTCAATTCCTCAAGTACGCGCTCATCTGCTTTTCCATCAGTGTTGATCAATAGATATGCTCCGATCATATATTCTCCTTTAGGCTAATTCAACCCTATTTTTTCCGTTCTTTTTGGCTCTGTACAAGGCATTATCCACCGCTTGTATAAGTTCCTCGTCCTCGGTGGCATCCTCAGGGAATGTCGCGACACCCGAAGAAATGGTAATGGAAATAAATTTGCCCGGGGAGTTCAGCATCGGCACCTGATTGGCTTCGACCGCCTTCAGAAGCCTTTCAGCGCTTTCTATTGTCTGTTCCTTCTTCGTTTCAGGAAGAATTATAATGAATTCCTCTCCGCCGTAGCGGGCTAAAATATCCGTATCCCTCATTTCCTTGCGCATTATCCTTGCCAGCTCCTTCAACACCTCATCGCCTTGCGGATGGCCGTATGTGTCATTGACGCTTTTAAAATTGTCAATATCTATCATAATAACTGAGAAGGGGTGATTGTACCGTCTTGCTCTGGAAAGTTCTCTTTGAAGCGATTCCCTGAAAATACGGTAATTATAGAGTTTCGTCATCTCATCGGTTTTCGCCAGCTTGGCCGTCTGCTGGAAAAGCTGATTATTCTTGATGGCGATACCCAATTGATTGGCGACCAGACTGAGAAGTTCAATATCATGCGATGTAAAAGCGTTCTTTTTTCCGGATTCAACATCAAGCACACCCAGTATAGTATCCTTACCGAATCGGATAGCGACCGCCAATTCACTCATAGCGCTGCTGACGCCTTTAACATATCTGGGATCCTGCGCGACATCATTCACGATCTGGGATATTCCCGTTTTCGCGACCCATCCGGTGATGCCGTCCCTGCCTATCTTCAGTTTTACATCGGAGGAAATATTGACATCATAACCGATACTCGCGGATATCCTGAGGTGATCCTCCTCTCTCAAGAGAATAGCGACATTCAAATATCCCAATGAATTTTTTATAATATTGGCAACTGTATTCAGATAGCCCTCTTCTCCGCTCAGTTTCGTAATGACCTCATTAACGGCATAGACCATTCTGATCCTCTTGTAGAGATTATTCAACTCCTGATAATTGGTAATATTCTGTATAGCGAAACCAGCTGTATTAATAAAAACCAGAAGCTCGTTCAGCATATCTTCACCGGGTATCCTTCTGTTCTCCGGCCGGTCAACGGTGAAATATCCAAGTATATTGCCCTCTCTTCCGTGAATAGGAAAGAGGATAATATCACTGGGGCTCCAATTTCCGTCCCGCAGGCTCTGAAGCTCTTCCTTGTCTTCCAGTGTCAAAGTATAACTGGAGGTTGAAACTCTTTCTGTATAAGATCCCGGTATGTAATATCCTCCGGTGATCTTGAATTCTTCTCTGAGAAGTTTTTCGACATCGCCCATGGGAACCTTCTGAGGACGAACAACATCCCATTCCGAGGCGGTAAGGCCGGCGTATGCCGAGCGCTTGAAGATATTCTCCCCCTTGTCGAATGTGGAAAGCAGAACCACATCACAATTCAACACATTCTTGACACCCTCCACGATGAAGGTAAGAATATTTCCAACATCCTTTGAATAAACTATCTCGGATGTTATCTCGTGTAGCTGCTCCAATTGCTGTTTCTTTCTTTTCAGGCGGTTTATGCCCTTCTTTGCCTTCTCCAATTCAATGATCTCCCGATTAGTAACATAGAGAGGCGTCAGCAATGTCTTGGTCAAAAACGGTATCATTGTAAGAACAAGTCCGTATAAGAGCAATTCGAAAATATATTCGAAGGTGAAATTATCCCCGAATATGATGAACATCATCTGTATCATAAAGAACGCGGTTATCTCTAAGAGGACCACCTTATTCGGAAAAAGGAAGGTAACAGCGATGATCTCCATAATTAGTATGAGAGTAAAGGGAGAAGTTATGCCGCCGATGAACGGAGTAAGGAAGGAAATAAGCAGAATATCCATCGTATTGTTTATCAAATGGCTGCTATAGAGCATCTTATTGATCTTCTCGGGTGGATCATTTCTTTTCAGCATTCCCCTTGCGTGAATATTGGAGAACAAGTTGTAGAAAAATGATACGCTCAGCGGAATCGCGAGCCAGATGGAATGCAGATATCCCGCGTCTTGATTGTAATTATAGTATACCAAGTACATAAGATAAATTATCGGATTAACAAAATACCGTACATGATAATTGTTATAAAATGTCTGGTTTATAAGTTTTTTATATTCCTCTACGGAAGTGGTATCCAAATTTTATCCTCTTTTGCTCTCTCGATCGCCAGTTCATATCCCGCGTCGGCATGTCTTACAACGCCCAGCCCTGGATCATTATTGAGAGCTCTTTCAATTTTCTCATCGGCGAGATCTGTGCCGTCAGCGACTAGAACTAAACCGGAATGTATGGAATATCCTATTCCCACACCGCCGCCGTGGTGGACGGAAACCCAGGTCGCGCCTGATGAAGCCGCCAGCAGAGCATTCAGTATCGGCCAGTCAGCGATAGCGTCGGAGCCGTCCTTCATTGCTTCTGTCTCTCTATTTGGGCTGGCGACAGAGCCCGTATCATGATGATCCCTTCCGATCACGATGGGCGCTTTTACCTTGCCCGTTCTG
>JAIVYW010000044.1:0-8260 GCA_048635215.1 Candidatus Atribacteria bacterium | reverse complement strand
GGTTAAAGAAATACAAAAAGGTACTCCCAAGTATGATATAACATTCGATGACGACATTCAGCATATCTTATGGGTCGTTCAGGACACCGCCATTATAGAAAAGATAGTAAAGGGTTTTGAAAGTGTAGAATATCTGTATATCGCTGACGGACATCACAGAAGCGAGTCGGCGGCAGAAAATTACCGCAGGGCGCAAACACCGGACACCGAAGGTTTTCTGGCCGTGTATTTTCCTGATAATGAACTTTATATTATGGATTACAATCGCGCAGTCAAAGACCTCAACGGCCTTGATGAAGAAGCTTTCCTTCAAGAGGTCCATAAGAAGTTTGAAATACAGGCATCGTGCAGCGGCTGCAGCGGTTGCGGGAACCAGGACAAAAACCCACAGGAAAGGCATGCTTTCGGTATGTACATGAATAAACAATGGTACAAACTCTGGATCAGGAGCGAATTCGTAAAAGAAGATGACCCTGTAAAAAGACTTGACTCATATATCCTTCAGAATGAACTGCTCTCACCGATACTTGCCATTGATGACCCTAAAACAAATGAGAGGATCGCATTTATCGGCGGGATCCGTGGAATGAACGAATTGGAAAGGGTCGTTGACAATGGGGATTTCAAGGTCTCTTTTGCCATGTTCCCGACATCGATCTCAGAACTCATGGATATCGCGGACGCAGGAGAGGTAATGCCTCCCAAATCGACCTGGTTTGAGCCCAAACTCCGCTCAGGCTTTGTTGTGAACGTATTTAAAAAGTAGCCGTGTGATGTGTGAAGTGTAACGTTTGATGTGAATGTAGGGGCGAACCTGCGTGTTCGCCCTTTCTATACCGTCATCCTGAACCCCTTGTGGGCGAAGGATCCATCCCGGTATTTTATATCAAATGCCATAAAATGCTTCCCAATATTGCGCAAATAGTAAACACTCCTAACAATGTGATGTAGCAGAACCATATTATTTTCCTGTACTTCTCCATTTTTTCGTCATCCAAAACCTTTTTAGCATAAAATAATTTGAATCCCCCAAAAAACTTTTTGTTATACTTCTTTAATATTTCAGGTTGATAATTCTTCATATAAAAACCGAATTTGAACATTATAAACATACAATACCAGGCTAAAATGATTGCTGCTAATATAAGAAAGAACATCGTAAAAAATATAATCTCTCGTATCACTTACAGTTCCCTTTTTTCTTCGAATCCATCTGCGCTACTTTTTGATTGGACATCCTTCATTTTTTATTTCCCCACTTGTGCCCTTGTTGCTTGTGCTCTACGAAGCGTGTTCCACTGGGTCCACTGGTTCGCTGGGTCCACTGCGGAGCGTCATTGTTCATTATATCCCAATTATCTTGACCAGCACCCTCTTTCTTCTTTTTCCGTCGAACTCGCCGTAGAAAATGGCTTCCCAGGGGCCGAAATCCAACTTTCCCCCGGTAATTGCGACAACCACACCCCTTCCCATTACGGTCCTTTTGAGATGAGCATCAGCATTATCCTCATAACCATTATGCTTGTATTGATCATATGGTTTTTCCGGAGCGAGGCCTTCAAGCCATTTCTCAAAATCTTGATGCAGGCCCGATTCATTGTCATTTATAAAAACACTTGCCGTTATATGCATGGCGTTTACCAAGACCATCCCCTCTTTTACTTCTGATTCCCTCAGACATTCCCTGACCTCTTCAGTAATATTGACGAACTCTCTTCTGGATGTCGTATTGAACCACAACTCTTTCCTATAACTTTTCATTACTCTCCTTTGGCGCCGCGGCCTTTGACAGCAAGCTCATTTTCTTTGATAATTTGAAATAATAGCGGGCAAGGAAAAAGAAATACGGCAGGAATATTATTATCAGAACTATATTACCCGACATCAAGAGATAATTGTAAACGCCGTGAAGCAACGAGGCGACCACAAATGCGCCAAGGACAGAGCTCTTCATCCCCATTTTCTTTTTTGCGAGGGCCATTCCGATGTGAACGGTAAATGCGACATGGCCGGTTATCGAGAATATCCCTCTGAGGATTATCACCGATGCGCCGAAATGCTTCATATAAAAAAAGTTCTCTAAAGTGGCAAAACCCAAAGCGGCGACGGAGGCATAAAGAATGCCGTCATTCAACTCATTGAATTCCGGTTTTGGATAGACATGATAGCGAAGAACCAGGTATTTTGAAAATTCCTCAACGGGGCCGATCACAAGGAAGATATAAATAAACGGCAGGGTCGACACGAATGAAAAGAAATACTCTAATGCGGCAGCTAAAAAGGTAACAGCCATACCCCAGAGGAATGTTGAGATAATGGCTTTAGCGGGTTCCGGCTGAAAGCGGTCTCGGCGTAAAAAGAAAAATAGCCAGAACGCCGTCGGGGCAAGTAAAAGAAAAATGAGTCCTATCATCTGCTTTCCTCCTCAAATAAATAGCGTATGCTCCTATCCAGAAGTACAAAGGTCACATTTGCGTCCAGAAGCCCGGACAACTCTTTGCTGCGCTTGACAGCTTGCTGCTTTCTGAGTTCCTCATTCGGATGATTGATCTTGAACATCGCTTCGATGAGCAGGGCCATATTCTGCTTGCTCCGCTCCTTCGCATACTTCGGGGAAGGCAGCTCTTTTCCCGCAGTGACGGCCTCAAGATACCCGGAATATATTTTCTTCAAGCCATTGGCGTTCGGTTGAAAAGCCGAGATCTGACCAAGGAGATAATTCCCGAAAGCGGGTTCCGCATCCAGCACCAGGCCTGACATTCTATCATTCCAGCAGGAGGGGTCATCACCCATCAATTTCAAAAGGACAATTTCGCGCTCTTGTAGTTGCTCATTCAGGCACTTTTTCAACAGTATCGAATCCCTTAACACATCGTTGTCGCCGTTCTTTGTTCTGAATCTGAATACTTCCTCTCTTGAAATTATGTATATAAGCACGCTTATCAGTTTTGAAGACGGATCAGGACTGCCCTTAAAAACAATATGCCGGCCGTCATACTCCCAGATGTGCAGAGGGCCGTAATGCTCTCTCTCATCAAAAAAGGGAAATATTAATGATTCAATGGGAAGTTCGTCGAATTTATGGATCAGATCACCAGAAATCACTCTTTAAATCCGTGAGTGATCGGCATTAATCTCCCAAATCCGAAGGCCTTCGGAGTAACCTTGATCCCAAACGGGGCTTGTTTGCGTTTAAATTCGCTTTTTCTGACCCTGGATACGATATTGAACACCGTATCGGGGTGATGTCCCGCGGTGATAACCTCTGAAGGGGAAAAATGAAGTTCTATGAGCATCTTGAGTATCGGATCAAGGGTATCGTACGGCGGAAGGTCATCCTGATCCAATTGGCCGGGAGCTAATTCGGCTGAAGGGTGCTTTTCTATGATATTTCCGGGAATGACTGTGTGATCGTTTAAGCGATTGATCCACTTTGCCAATTTGAAGATCGTTGTCTTGTAAATATCCGAGATCACCGCAAGGCCGCCGGCAAGATCCCCGTATAAAGTGGAATAACCAACAGCGAACTCCGATTTATTTCCCGTGGCAAGAACGATACCACCTTGTGTGTTCGCATACGCCATAAGAATATTTCCCCTGACCCTGGCCTGAATATTCTGTTCGGTCAATGAACCCGCGTCATATTTTAAATGGTCTTTGAGGTCGGTTTGATATTTTTCCACAAGGGAAGTAATATCTATCAGAGGGTGTTTTACCTTGAGATTCTTTACCAGTTGAAGCGCATCCTTAACCGAATGTTCCGACGAATACGGGCCCGGCATAAGAACACATGTCACATTGGAAGCCCCGAGAGCCTCCACGGCAATAACCGCTGTAACAGCCGAATCAATACCGCCGGACAGCCCAATGAAAGCACGCTTGAACCCATTCTCTTGGAAGTAATTGCGTACTCCGGTGATCAACCCTTCATAAATATACTGGAGCTGAGAGCCCGGCTTGTAGGATTTTTTCTTTTTGACCTTTTTAGTAAATACTTTCACATCTTCTCTGAATGGCTTACAGAAGTTCTTCAATTCCCCACTAGAAAAATAATAGGATTCCCCTTCAAAAACAAGATTATCCTGAGCGCCGGCAAGATTAATATAATAGAGGTCAAGCTTGAATTTCTTTGATAGATTCTTAAGCATCTTTCTACGCATCACACCTTTACCGAGATAGAAAGGTGAAGCGGAAATATTTATCAGCGTCTCGGCACCCGCGGCGCCTTGAATATACGGTACACTGTCAGTCACCCAGATATCTTCACATACCGAAACTCCTACAAAGATACCGCTACCCAATTTTTTCCTAAGTTCTTCTGTATTGCCTTTCAGATCACCATCAACCTGCTCCAATTCCAAAGTTTCAATATTTATCCTGAATTTGTATATATGATCAAATTTTCCTTTGTCGCCGGCAAAGAAATACATTCGCACCTGTTCGCCCGGCGAAAAATACCGCGGTTCGTTGAAGACATCATAAACCGGAAGATTGAATTTTGCCTGATAATCCTGCACCCTGCCCTGGAAAAGGAGTTTTGCTGTATTGTACATCTTATATGGGAAATCATTCATAGCAGTAGGGTCAAATTTATTTTTAGGCTTTGAAGGGAGGGCTTCGACACTGCCGATAATAATAGGTTTGTCAGGACAGATTTGAGCGAGATCGTCTATAAGGGACTCTTCTCTGAGTATTAAGTTCTTCTTAAACAACAGGTCCTGTGGAGGATATCCCAATAAACCGAGTTCTGGAAATACAGCGACATCCCAATTCTTATTCGATTCGATATATGAAACCACCTTGTCATAATTACCCTCGAGATCGCCAACCTTGAAATTTATCTGCCCGGCTAGAATTTTCATTGTTACATCCCCAGAATATATGGGTAAAAGGACGAAATGCGGAGAATGAATATCAAGCTGTTGATCTCCTCAACAATGGCAAGAGCGCCGGTATTTCCGGTACCCGCAAATAAGGTGTTCAACTCCAGCAGATCATCGACCTTACCTATTGAAGAATGCTTGACCAGCTCCTGATAATCATAACCGTTGCCGCCGGAACTCAATAACTGCCGGTATATTACATCGAACTTCACATGGGGATCTCTTGCGGTTTGGACCTTATCCTTCACCCAGTCCTGAGAGAGAAATCTCTTGATCTGAGAAAGGCGCTCCTTAGCCATTTTTGACGCGTCTTCAAAATCATCGGAATTATTTATCGTCTTTGAAATATATTTCAAGCCCTTCTTGTAGCCGGAACGGGAAAAGGTACCCAAATACAGGCCGATTAGATCGCCTTTATTTTCCAACTTCTTGTAAAGATCGACAAGGGCCTTCTCCTGCAATGATGGGGCAAGGAAAAATAAAGAATAAGCAATATCTTTCTGATCATACTTATTGGAAGATGCGATGTCGATCAGCACGGGAATGAATTTATCCGAATGAGAAAGGGCCAAAAGAGCGTTCTTTTGCATATTGCCCCTGCCATCGTATAGGGAAGAGATGAACTCCGGAACCATGATCTCTTCAGAAGGCATCAGCAACAAAACCTCATAAAATCCTCTGTTCTTCTCATCGGCATGATTAATATATGTGCGCAGTACTTCCCGTGAAGATTCAGTATTAATCGCAATAAAATATGAGATGCACGCCGTTCTCATCAACTCTTCCGTATATGCTCCCCAGATGAATTTTACCGGATAGAAAGAGTTTCTGTACCTGTACCGCGCAACGATCAAAATACATTTGTAAAGGTCTTCGAAAGCCGTATCCGATCGGATCTTTGACGCGATCATGGGAAGGAGAACAGGATCTGCTGATATCATCTCCCCCAGAGAATCCCAAGCGGCATCCTTGGAAATATCAAAGCCGCTTATCCAGTTCATATCCGTCGCCGAAGGAATGATACAAATAAGACCCACTAACAAAGCCAGAAATATATTTTTCATATTACCTCTCCTAAAGAAAATAAACCCTGATCTCCGGTTTTCTTTTTTATCAACCCTGAATCAAAGTCCACTATTGCTATTATATCCTCTTTTGCTCCGAAAGCAAGGAAATTTATTATTTTATCTATATTGATATTCTTGTCATAATACTTTGGGTACTTCGGCTGCTTTGGCCATAAGATATTCTCTTTGATAATATGGGAAAAGGATCCCGCCTCAAGGACAACTCGAAGCCGGTATTTTCCTGTATAATAAAGATATTTCTCCAAGAGATTATAATTTATCTTATCACATGAAAAATCCGCCCTTGTCAATTTACCCGATTTTGTGATATTCAGCGTAACCTCATTTACATGATGCACTCCCCTGGGTGAGATCACTTTTACCACATCTTCCATTATTTTCATTGCGCGGCAGCGCTTGTTGATATGTTTGACACCTGTAGAATAAAAACTGATATCTCCCCAAAATGCACTTATGAGAACCAGTCCGGTAAGGAGGATTGATATGAACATACCCTTGGCAAAATACATAATATAGTATACTACAAATATTTTTCGGGTCAAGGGGTGGAATAGAATTGACAATTTCTCTATAAGCCTCCAACCTCTTCTCTAATTCTCCATTCTTCATTCTTCATTCTTCACTTTTCACTATTCACTCTTCATTCTTCATTCTTCACTTTTCACTATTCACTCTTCATTCTTCATTTTTCATTCTTCATTCTTCATTTTTCATTTTTCATTCTTCATTTTTCATTCTTCATTCTTCATTCTTCATTCTTCATTTTTCATTCTTCATTCTTCATTCTTCATTCTTCATTCTTCATTTTTCATTCTTCACTTTTCACTATTCATTTCCCAATTCATTGTATTCCGTCATTCCCGCGAAAGCAGGGAATCCATCCCCATTCCCTTTTCTCCACTTCATACATCGCACCTCGTACCTCGTACTGTTTTTATCACTTTACACTTCAGACTTCACGCTTCACACTTCATACTAGCCACGCCCCTGCTGGCTACTTGACTTGACTCATCTCCCTTTTTTTTATAGAATATAGACGAAATAAGGAGACCTTCTCTGGAGGACATATATGAAACGCCTATGCTTGTTTTTATTCACGATCGTCTTGTTGAATTGTGCCTTCTCACTGAGTGTTTATGAGAGTGAAATAGAGCGCGGGACTATCAAACTTTCTCATGCCGGGGAGATCACTTTCAACGGCCGAACCTACATGGATGCTGAGAAATTCCACTTCTCCGGTGAAATCAGGCTCACTCTTGATAATACAATTCCAGTCTTCCTGCATGAATTGATATCGGAACTGCTGAAAAATGAACCTCCCGCTTCCGTTGGGGATATCCTTCTCCGTGCGACATGCAAGAAGCCGATCTCTTTGATAATCTCCGATGTGAAGATCGAGCCCATGATCGATGGCGATTTCTTTCTATACCGCATTTCACCTGATATCTGGTTCAATCATGAAATTCTTTTTGGATTTCCGGAAGGGAAAAAATGCGGATTCACCATACATGAGATCAGCTTTCCCATTCAAAGGCGAAAAGAACATTTGGAGCAAGGGGACCTTATGGCAAAACTCTCCCCGATGGATCTGAAAAACGATATCAAATTAAAGATCAAGGTCAAGATTGGCAAGGACTTGAAGGTAAAGAGAGTACATATTAAGGGTAAGCTTGACCGCAAGATAAAGAAACAACTCATCAGAGACCTTAAAGAAGCGAAAATACTCAATGGAGCCATTGCGGGAAAGAAGATAACCGTAATACTTTCTCTTAAATCAGGAAAATACGGGCCATCCATCTACATGTTCAAGACAGTTAAGTGATAGTGCTCTGATTCATAAATAGAGGATAGAGGATTTGCTTCGCAGAGCACAAATGACAAGTGCACAAGGCACAAGTGGGTAAGGAAAAATGGAATCACATCCGTATACGAAGAATAGTTATATCGCTTGCCACATTAAATAATTCGTTAAAATAATAGAACGCCGGAGCGCTCAGC
This sequence comes from Candidatus Atribacteria bacterium, assembly GCA_048635215.1. Lineage (GTDB taxonomy): Bacteria > AUK180 > AUK180 > AUK180 > AUK180 > JAGLWT01. The sequence continues at coordinate 291 of JAIVYW010000044.1, read as the reverse complement.
CTACGGGACGGGAGGTTGAATATTTTAACTTTATACATCCAATTTAGACAAATAAGTTGGTTGAAAAATTCACCACCTCCGTCCCTGGAGAATGGTGTTCTGAGTCATAAATACGATAACAATGGCTGAAGCTGTTTAGCTCAGTATTCAAGGCGCGAGGAGAATAAGATTGTTCAAAAGTTCAAGATTCCAGGTAGAGATAAATACGAATAATCGTAGGGACAGGGCTGGACCTGTCCGTCTCTGGGGGTCATCTTGAGTGTAACGAAAGATCCATCTCCTTTCTTATCT
>JAIVYW010000043.1:0-8375 GCA_048635215.1 Candidatus Atribacteria bacterium | reverse complement strand
TAAATAACTCTTTTTACTTTCGCTAAAAATTCAGTTTTGAACTGTAAACCGATTATGGCGGCATATCTCAGATTGAAATTAACCTGCGACAAGGTCAATTTCCCGCCGGAACCTTTTGTATAGAACTCATTAAGGGCTTTTTTCCATTTTTCCTCAGTCGGAGTAAATGATAATATCCCGGGAGCCTTATCTGAGATCCCGAGCGTTATAAGCACTTTCTTGATCGAAATTATGAGGGTTGCGATAAGCTGTTGATTGGATCTTGTCAGAAGGGGAGAATCCTGGAAGATTATGATGCCTTCATATTGTGAACCCTTATCTTTAAAACCCTTAATGAAGCTTATGGGAGTCTCTTCAATGGAGACATCCGTATTCAGCCCGACATTAGAACACTTCTGCGAAAACTCTTTTGCCTTTTTTTCCTCGGAAGTGTGGGCGAAAATTATCATCTTTCCGGAAGCGAGGTTGAGGTCAGAAAGCGTTTCCTTGATCTTCTTTATATCGTAAACAAGCTTGATCTTATCATTCCCGAAACCTACGTAGTTTCGCTCCGCGGGATGTTCTTCCTGAACAAAGGAAAGGCCCTTTGCGCCGATCTCTACAGATGAAGAGATCACCTGAATATCCAGGGCAGAATAAAAGGAAGTATTTACCGGAATATCGGTACGAAGAAGATTTCCGCAGAAAATACCCCCATGAAACATTATAAGTACAAAGAGTACTGTAATTTTCCTCATGCTACATTATATAACAAATCGTATGTATTTTCAAATATTTAATCAAGTACGCGGAGCATGTGTAGAACATCGTCACTTTTGCCAAGCAGATTCGTCCTTGCTTTTAACTTCATTTTGGAGTCATATATCTCCAGAAACGGGGAAAGGCCGCCCTGGAAGGTGCCGGTGATATGTAGGATATTGTTCAAAAGTTGAAAGGTTCAAGGTTAAAAGTTGAGAAATGGGTGATAGGTTTGTAGATCATAAGGAAGAGAGAGGAGTTTGATGTTTGGGGTTTGGGGTTTGGAGTTGAGAAAATAGAAAATAGGGCAAGGGAAAAGGGATGGATTGTCGAATCCCCAAACAAATCAGGGATTTCCGCTTCGCCACTACAAGCTACGACAACGAGATAACGAGAACAAATGAAGCCTTCATCCGCAAGGGGTTCAGGATGACAGAGGACAGGTCCCCGATGTAATCGGGGTTTCCAAGGTCACAAGCCCTGTCCCTACAAATGTACTGCAATTTTCATTACCCACTGGTGCACTTATTGCTTGTGCTCTGCGGAGCAGAACCTTGAACTTTTGAACCTTTGAACTTGGAACGCTTCGGTACTGCGAAGCATACTCACCTCGTACCTCGCACTTTCGTACCTCGCACTGCTTTTTCTGTAACCCCGGGGTAACATGTAAATCAGGTCAAAGAAAATCACCCGCTATAATTACCCCTATACTGGAGAAAGTCCTTTGGCAGGATTTGTGAAGTTATCTTTGTAGGTATATATGAAAAAAATTGCGCTTCTGATCCTTATTTTAATCGCAGTCACCCCGAGAGGGTTTGAGTTCCAGCTTAGAAACAACCTTACTTCCGGGCTGAATCCATATGACCATATCATCCTTTCCAATGGAATGACACTGGTATTTTCGATGATCTTTGAGGACATGGGAGAAAAGTATAAGATATCTTTCTTAAGAAATCCCTTTATCAGGGGGCTCTTCTCATCGATCTGTGTTTATCTGCTCTGCTGCTTCAAGGAAAATGTTATGGACGCATATAGCCAGAGACCTGATATGAACGCTAATATCCTCGGGATCGGCACAGCGGTGATCTCGATAAATATATATAATTTGATAAAAAGGAGCGGAAAATGAAATATGCACTTATATTGATCGTTCTTCTTTCATCATCAATATGCTTTTCTCAGACCCTGGGACTGTCGGACCATGATTTTTCACTTGATGATGTGCGGCCTCTTCATATCGGATTGTCAATGGGAGGATCGCATATTGTGAGAATGATGTCAAACAGATTTTTTCTTTCGATCGGTTTCACGAAGATGGAAGCGAAATATTATTCTATCTTCACCGGACTGGCAGCAATGATTGCTGTGGAATTGATCATAAACTCTTCGAACTCCGGGACGCAGAGAGAAAATTCTTTGATCGGTATGGGAATATACCTTGTATCGGTCAGGTTTTGATCATGGCTACAAAGGCACGCTTCACCGAACTTCTGGCTGAAAATGAAATGCTCAAGACAATATTGAAGGAAGAGGTAGAGAAGAATCTGAATATTTTAGCATATTTCAATACCATGTATAAATTAAGCATGATAAAAGATTGTCAACCTGTGATATTAAGTATCATACACTACGGCAGAGCATTGCTGAACTCACCTGATCTTAAATTACTTATCAAGTACAAAAGGCAGAGATATTACAGGGAATATAATATCAACAAAAGTGGGAATTTGACCATCAACATTCTGAAAAGCGATCCGGCGGAACTGAAAACGGAGAGTAATGATTTTCTTAAATGGTGTGTTCTTGGACTTTCTGCACAAGGGCATCCGTTTATTAACCTCTTCAAAAAGATGACAAATTCTCTGCTCTCTCACAAGGTCAAAGAGATGATGATACAAAAGGAAAGGGATCATAAGAAGAAATTGTTATCGCAATTGAATAAGAAGCACTCGGCATTGGAGCTGATAATCCGCAACATCAAAGCGCCGATCTTCCTTTCTGACAGCAAGGGCAAGATATTGAACAGCAATCTTAAGGCAAATGAATTATTGGTAGGGAGTAATGAAAATATATATACATTCCTTGAAAATAATGTTACCGACTCCTATCGAATCGAGGGCAAGATCCAGGTAATTGGGATCAAAGAGAAATACTATAAGCTCGCTATCGGTTTTATCGATCACAAGGACGGGGAACCCCTGAATCTGATACTGCTGGAAGATATAACCGATTTCAAAAATCTGGACGAGGTCAAGAATATGTTTATTTCGGGGATCTCACATGAGATAAGAACTCCTCTGACCTCGCTTATTTCGGGGTTGAAACTTCTTAAAATGGGAAGATTGGGAGAGTTGGGAAAGCGGCAGAAGGAATTTGTTTCAATGATACACAAGGATTCGAATTATCTGTTGGAAATGCTTGAAAATCTTATTTTTGTGGGAAAGAGCTCCGCGGGGCTCTTTGATCATCTCAATCTTGAGGAGTTTGAGATATCCGAATTGGCAAAAGATATGGAGAGATTGTTCCTCCACGATGCCGCGGAAAAGGACATCACTTTCACGGTCGAACACTCGGGAGGGGCCATTAGTTCCGATTATCTTAAGATCAAACAGGTGATATCAAACCTCCTTTCAAATGCCTTCAAATATACCGAAAGCAAAGGGCATGTGCAATTAACATTAAACAGGCAAGGGAATAAACTGCATGTTTCCGTCAAAGACACCGGAATAGGAATACCGGAAAGCGACCTTCCGAGGATCTTTGAGAAATTCTCCCGCCTGGAGCAATTGGCTCATTCGATCAATGGTGCCGGCCTGGGACTATATATCGTCAAGAAGAATATCGAGTTGCTAGGCGGAAATATACAAGTTGAAAGTATGATAAAGAAAGGATGTACATTCAGATTGACGATCCCATGCCGGGAAAGGGCAGCGATATGACCGGGATCAAGATCACTGCGCAGTACAGCATTACAAAAGAATCTTTTTCGCGGGACTTGCGGGCAGAATTATTGAACTTCCCGAGTACAAATATTTCGGGCATCAAAGAAACAGCGACCCGGACAATCGCAGTATTGGATTCATTGCAAAATATGAAAAAAAGAATTATAATCTGGTTACAATGCTGAAAGAGTTTATCACCTTTCTGATTTCCGAGGGCCAGATAGAGGCAAAGGGCTTGGAGCTAGTTGCTAGAGATCTTATTATGGAGGAATTGTGATGGCAAAGAAAATACTTATCGTTGATGATCAGGAAAATATGCGCTTAATGCTGAAGCTTACCTTTGATGAGGAGGATTTCGAGCTTATCGAAGCAGCTACGGGCCTGCAGGCGATAGAGAAAGCTGCCGCTGAGAAGCCCGACCTTATAATCATGGACATCATGATGCCCGGAATAGACGGTTATACTGCAATAACAAGGATACGCAATGCCCCTGGATTCAAGGAGATCCCCTTTTTTATTATAACAGCAAAGGAAGACAACAACTTCAAGAAACTTTCAAAGGTCTTCGGAGCGATATTCCACTTCACAAAACCTTTTGATCCTGAATACATTCTAAAGAAAGCCCAAGAGCTCCTGGTGTAGGATCATGTGGTATACCATAAAGGAATTCGCATCTGCTGAAATTACACAAATGATCTCGGAAAAACTTACCGAATTCAAACAGATCGGCATGGAAGAGATCAAGGAGATCAAGAATCCTGATCTTATACTTTCCATGGACTATCCGAATTACAAAATATTGGAGAAATTGAAGTCAGAAAAGAATATGAACTCGATCTATATAATTATTCTGAAAGGAAATATCACCTCTACTGAAAAATGCTTTTACGCGGAATCCAATATATTCCTCTTTGGTCAGAGAGAGTTCGCAAATGCTGTTCTAACAGATACAAAGAAATTCGGGAATATTGAAAAGATCCAGCAATTCGTCAGGAATAAAAATGAGAAGATGATTAAATTCTTTAAAGAAGAACGGACTCAAGACATGTACAATGAATCCTTTTTGCCATTGATCTTCGAATATCATTATACATTGATCAGTGCCGTCAATAAGTTCCTTGATACCATAAGTGAAAAATTGGGATTGGATCCGCATATGGCTTTGGTGTTTTTAAAAGAAGACGCAAAACACATTCTCATTGGAAATACCGGGGAGTTGATCCTAAAAAAGGATTACGACGAATTACCGGAAGACATTGGGAAGCTTCAGCCCGTTTCTGATTTTGATTATTTTCTCATTGACACCAATGCACTTGAAAAGACACCCGAATTCCGGTATACGGTTAAGATAAAGAGGAAAAAGATCGAGTTGACGATGATCATCTATTTCACTTCCCTGCCCCTTCTTGATCGGGGAAAACAGGAGGCGCTCAATGAGGGTCTTGGACGATTGACGGATTTTCTTATTGAATTCGGACTGACCGGAAATGTCAAGGAAACCAGCTTTAAGAGATTGCTGAAGATGATCGAGGGCTGGGAGAATGCACATGGGAGGAAAAATCATTCTCGCAATGTTTCCGCTATTGCCGAGCATATCGGGAACAGATTGAACCTTTCAAAGGGAATATTGAAAGATCTGCGTATTTCAGGAAGGCTGCATGACATCGGTAAGCTCCTCTTAGACGACGATGATGAGAAGAAGATCCACCCGCGATTAGGCGCACTCATTCTGAATAAATTGAAGGGATTTGACAGTATAGGCAAACTTGTCCTTAACCATCATAAAGATCGGCGGGGGAATTTGAAGGAACAGGTGCTATATATTTCGAACCTCCTTGAGAACTCAATGCGGGAACAAGTAGCGTTTGACCCGAAGGCATTGTTGAAAGAAGGGATCAAAAAAGAGATCATTGCAATATACAATTCCAAACTTATGGTATTTCTTGAAGGATTAATATATGAATAAGATACTTATTTTGGACGATGAAAAGTTTTTACGCGAAGGAATTGAGAAGATCCTCCGCAAAAAAGGATTTAAGGTCTTCTCGGGAAAAAATGGAATTGAAGGCCTGGAGATATTAAAAGAGAATGCTGTTGATATCATTATAACAGACCTCAGAATGCCCGAAATGGACGGCGCAGAATTTATTCTTAAAATCAGGGAGAACGGATTAAGAATACCAGTGATCGTTCTTACAGCTTTCGGAACAATAGAACAGGCGGTAGAAACACTTAGAGGTGGGGCAAATGACTTTCTTACAAAACCGTTTGAGTTGGATCAATTGCTGAATCGTATCAAAGAGCTTCTGCATCCAAAGGATACGAGCCTAACGAATAAAGGAGAAAAGGGAGGTATTCTCGGCAATTCGCCTGCCATCAAGAACGCTCTTGAGCTTACTCTGAAGGGAGCGCAAAAAGACATCCCCATACTTTTGCAGGGGGAAACGGGAACAGGAAAGGAGGTATTTGCGAGAGCCATACATCGAAACAGCAAAAGAAGTAAAGCCAATTATATCTCGGTAAATTGCGGCGCCATCGCTCAGGAATTGATCGAGTCGGAGCTTTTCGGATATATGAAGGGCGCATTTACAGGAGCATACGAAGATAAAGAAGGTATCTTTCAAGCAGCGGACGGAGGTACGGTCTTTCTGGACGAGATAGGAGATCTCTCTATGACCGCACAGGTCAAACTCTTGAGATTTCTTGAAAATTCCACTTTCATGAAGGTAGGCGGCACAAAAGAAAAGAAAGTCGATATAAGACTGATCTTCGCGACAAACAGGGACCTTAGATCTCTGATCAAAGAAAAGAAGTTCAGAGAGGACCTCTATTACCGGATAAATATATTCCCGGTATTTATTCCTTCCCTCAGGGAACGCTTGGACGACATTGAGGTTCTTGCCAAGAAGTTTTTGTCAGAAAGCAAGAGCGGTATGTCCCTTTCTTCTGAGGTTTTGAAGCTTATGAAAAAACATAATTGGCCCGGAAACATCCGCGAATTAAAACATTTCATTGAGAGAATGAGCATAATTTCTGATTCAGATGAAATAATGCCAGAGGATGTGCCGGCGGACTTCTTCAATGCGGTCATGCAGAAAGAATATGCGTCTTCAGAACATCTCGGTAAATATATGGATGTGAAGAACAAGGTCGTGCGTTCGTTTGATTTTAATTATTTTTCAAATCTTCTGGATTCTACCGGGTGGAATATCAATCAGGCCTCACGTCTTTCAGGAGTGAGTCGCAAAACGATCTATCAGAAGATAGAGGTTCTTGAATTAAAAAAGGATCTCAAAACTTAGCAAAAATATCTGATTCTTCTCTGTTTGAGTTGATCCAATTTGCTGTGATTCAGCGTTATCAGATAAGGAAATCACAATTATATTAGGGCTTGATAAAACCTTTTCGAAAACATCATTATACCAGTTGCCCTTTGTCATTCTAAAGTTTATCCAACATCTTGGAAGGATGCTGCGAGATCCTGCGACTGAAAAATCCAGATCCGGGGTGGATCCTTCGACGATGCCTCAGGGCCTGCCCTAAATGTATCGAAGGGATGACAGCTCCAGAAAATATCCAATGCACAATTGTTAAAACTTCTTAGATTTCAAAGATTTACCGACTTTTTTGGAGAAGAACCAAATATCTTCTTTCTGTTCTATCGAAAATGAACATTGCTTTTCCTGACGCTCTCCTTCTTTATACCTTACAACCCTTATGATTATCTCATCAACCTGGCCTTGTATATTCAGATTAATTTCCGTTATCGCTTCGTCGGAAAAGACTGGGATCTCGGAGACGCTTCTTCTTAGACCTTCATTGACTGCCAGAATAACTATCATGTCCCAATCCTGTACCTCTTCCAATGTGATCTGAATGTCTATGCCTTCGTCTCCACGATAAGAATAGAGAATCGTTTTATAAAAGGCAGAATTGTTGAGCAGAATAAATACCAAAGCCAAGATGAGTATGAAGCCCTTATTTCTCATGGTTATTACCTCTACCATATATAATGGAAGTTCCGTGCCGCATATTACTGCCCATATATTGGGTAAATTCGGATGAGTTTGTGGGGACATATAACCTCAGGTAAACACATCACGATAAGTTGATAAGTGCACAAGGAACAAGTGGACAAGTGTACCAAATGGGTGATAGGATGATAAGTTGATAGGTGCAGAAAGAAGAAGAATGAAAAAATGTAGGATATTTGTAGGGACAGGGCTTGACCTGTCCTCTGTCATGTTGAGCAACGCGAAACATCCATCCCCTCTTACATGTGTAATATGCGAGGTAGGAACAGGGCTTGACCTGTCATCTTGAGTGAAACGAAAGATCCATCTTCTTCTCCACATTACACGCTACACATTACACATCACACGCCAAGGGAACGCTTCTCACAAAAATTCTTCCAGGTCTTCGATACTGTATGGTTTCTGAACAAAAAGAAAATCCCAAACCGATGAAGACAGGTCGTCCGGCAGGAAGCTGGTAGTAACAATTATCTTCACCTCACGGTCCTTCTGCCTTATCTTTTTAATGAGCTCAGTCCCACTCATTATAGGCATATTGAGATCTGTAATTATTACTGAATAGTTTCCGCGAGAAAAGAGTTCGAACCCTTCGAAGCCGTTCTCAGCAGAGTCCACCTCATATCCCTTTGCTCTTAATATATTTACCATTGAGTTCCTTATG
>JAIVYW010000042.1:0-8444 GCA_048635215.1 Candidatus Atribacteria bacterium | reverse complement strand
CCGATCGCCGGCCTGATGTCAGACCTTCCCATTGAAGAAGTTGATAAAAAGATGCAGGAGCTTGTTGCAATGACCGCTGAAATGGGCTCTGCCATAGCCGACCCTTTCATGCAATTGGGCTTTATGGCCTTGCCTGTTATACCCAAGTTGAAGATTACGGACAAGGGATTATTTGATGTGTCAAAATTCGATTTTGTCGATCTGAAGATAGGTGAATAAATGAGAAAAAAGGAGAACTTGAAATGGACCCTTCTCTTCCTGGGCCCATCTGTTTTGATATTGCTGATATTCAAAATAGTTCCGATGGGATACGCGCTTATTATGAGTTTATCCAGATATGAGCTCAGAAACCTCGGCTTCATCGGCCTGAAGAATTATGTCAGGGTATTTTCAGACCCGAGTTTCCTGCAGTCATTGGGAAATACCTTCTGGTATGTGATCATCTCCGTGCCGCTGACGCTCGCGCTCTCGCTATTTGTCGCGGAATTGCTTAATCGCAAATTAAAAGGCCAGGATATTTTCCGTATCACCTACTTCCTGCCCTATATCACCTCATTGGTCGCCGTTGCCGCTATATGGAAGGTTTTTTACGACCCGACAGACGGTGTTTTCAATTATTTGATAACGGAGGTATTTCATGCCAGCCCTCAGAAATGGCTGAATGAGCACCGGGGAATATTCCAAATGCTTTTTGATCCACGCGGTAAGGTATTGAAAGGATTTTTCGGCGGCCCGTCATTGGCGCTCTTTTCTATTATTATCATGACGACATGGAAGGTTGCCGGATATCAGATCATAATTCTGCTTGCGGGGCTTAAAAATATACCGAGGCAGTATTATGAAGCGTCATGGATCGACGGGGCGTCCAAATGGAAGCAGTTCACCAATATAACATTCCCTCTGCTTTCTCCATCCCTTTACTATCTGATCACAACCTCGGTGATATTCTCGTTCCAGGTATTCGGGCCGATCTATATAATGACCGGATATGAGGATGGAGGTTCTCCTGCGGGAACCACATTGGTCACGGCGTTCTATATGTACAAAAAAGCCTTCAGGGATATGGAGCTGGGTTATTCCGCCGCGATGGCCTTTGTGATGTTCGTAATAATCCTTATAATCACTGTGGTACAGCGCAAGATCGCTGAGAAAAAGGTGGTGTACCAATGAGAACCGGCCAGATATTAAATAAAGTTTTCCTGTATATCATCCTTTCCGCTTTTGTGATCATTTTTATTTATCCGTTCTTGTGGATGATCTTCACCGCCCTTAAAGCCGATACGGAGATATTGGATAATCCGCTTACGATGCCCGGAATAAAATATTTTCAGGAGAATCACCATTACTCCGCGGTATTTCTTGATAAGGCATCAGTGAAGAATTCAAAGAATATCGTGAAAAAATACGGTACATATTTTGAGAGGACCGAAGAGAAAGTAATAAAAAAGGACGGCTGGTATATTTTGGAGAATTCAGATGAAGCCGTTTTGAAAAAAGGCGGCGCCTATTTTAAGGAAATAGGCGAGAATTATACGCTCATTAAGATGGGAGCGGGCAAGGTTCGTCTTATACCCACAAAATCCGCCCGCAACTACGCGATAGAAAAGTTCAAATTAGAAGGGAAATTCAAAAAGGGCATGATCGCCGATTTCTCTGACGGCAAGATGGTCCTTCTTGCTAAAGGGTTAAGTTATACACAGGTCATTCCCTTTAAAAAGATCAGATTACTCGGCCAGGATACCGTGCAGTATATCGCTCCCGAAAAGTTGATCAAAGACAGGGGAAAGTATTATTACAATAAAAAAGAGGTAGAGGTTTTGCGGATAAAAGAAACTGAAGAATTACCCGCGAAATTTATTGAGAAGCGGGGCCGGCATGCCAGGGTAAGCGTCAAGGAAAAAGTACGGCTTAAAGACTATAAGAAGCGAAGGTTCATGTGGGAGAATTTTGCCAAGGCGTGGAAGCAGGGACAGTACTTCAATTATTATCTTTTCAATAGTGTTTTCACATCGGTCATCTCTACGATACTTCAGGTGACCTTTGCCGCTATGGCGGCTTTCGCGTTCGCCAGATTCCACTTCAAAGGCGTAGAGCTGGTGTTCACTCTCTTTTTGAGTACAATGATGATCCCTTCGCAGATGCTGCTCATACCGAATTATATTATCGTGTCGAAGATGGGGGCATATAATACCTATTGGGGGATCATTCTGCCATGGCTCGCCAATGTGACGAATATTTTCCTCCTCCGGCAATTCTTTAAGTCCATCCCCGACGACCTTTTTGATTCGGTGAGGATAGACGGCGGTTCTGTATGGGCGGGTTTCTGGCATATCGCTCTTCCGCTTTCAAAACCAATACTGGTTACCACGGCGCTTTTCTCATTTATCTTCCAGTGGAATTCATTCATCTGGATATTGATAATTACCAATGACCCGAAGATGCAGACATTGCAGGTGGGGCTTTCCAATTTTTCTCAGGCCTTCGGCACAGACTGGAACCTGTTGATGGCGGCGTCCACGATAGTTATTCTTCCGCTTGTGGTGATGTATTTCTTTGTTCAGCGAAGGATAATTGAGAGCTTGGCGAGATCGGGACTAAAAGGATAAGGTGAGATCATGAAAATAAAAATACTGGTATTTTCAATTGTTTTGATGCTGCTTTTCGGCTGTTCTTCAAAGAACCCGTTGAAGTATTCCCGGGGAGAGGAGCTTGTGTTCTGGCATGCGATGGGCGGCCCGATGCAGAAGGTTTTAAATGGGCTCATAGAAGAATATAATTCGACCAATCCGAAATTCCGCATACGGCCCATCAATAAGGGAAGTTATTCCGCATTGATACAGTCATTATTGGCCGGGATTCCCGCCAAAGATCTGCCAGACATGTCTCAGGCATATGAATCCTGGACATCAAAACTGATAGATAATGAAATAATTATTCCCCTTCAGCAATATTACGACCTTTTACCCGATGCGGAAAAGAACGATTTCTATCCCGCGTTTATTGAGAACAATACCTTTAATGGCAAGTTATGGTCGATCCCCTTCAATAAGAGCGTACCTATCCTTTATTATAATAAGGATATGTTCGAAGCGAATGGCCTTAATCCGCCGGAAAAATGGGACCCCAATTCGAAGCTGTCGGAATTTGACCGCGTGTGTAAGGCATTGACGCGCGATGATGACGGTGACGGCATTCCGAATCAATGGGGGTATGCATTCAATCTCAGTGTATGGACCTTTGAATGCCTATTGCTCCAAAGCGGAGGCCTTCTGGCGGATGAAGCGGAAACGAAGGCCCTTTTTGATTCAAAGGAAGGGCGGGAATCAATCGACTGGTGGCATTCCCTTGAAAAGAAAAAATACGCCTTCAGAACTCGAGGGTATGACTTCCAGAATAATTTTGCTGCCGGCGATGTCGGAATGATCATGACATCTTCGGTATCCAAATTCTTTCTGCGGAACAAATTGACCTTTAATCTTGGTATAGCCGAACCTCCGTACAGGGTAAAGAAGGCGGTTATTTTAAGCGGTACAAATATCGTTGTAATAAAGAGCGCTCCGGAAAGGGAAAAAGCGGCATGGGCTTTTCTGCATTGGCTTACGACTCCGGAGATCACGGCAAAATGGGCGGTAAAGACCAATTATCTTCCGGTAAGAAGGTCGGCCATGGATACGGATATCGTTAAGCAGGCCATTGCGGACGATCCCACATTCCTCATTCCTTTGAAAACATTGGACTATGCGTATTTTGAACCAAAGGGCTCGGGATGGTATAATTCAAGAAATATACTTTCGGAAGCGATAGAGATGATAATGCTTGATCTGCTGGATTCGGAGAAGGCGCTTTCCGATGCGGCGAAGAAGATCAATGTAGAGTTAAATAAATAAAAGAGGTTTATATGGAAGAGAGGATCAAGATTCACCTGAAGCACAGTATCAAATTGAGAATAATACTTTCAGCGGCCATTTTGCTGGTATTCATGACATTTATACTGATCTTCCTGATCAATGTAGGAATGCAGAATGCGGAAAATGAGATAGACGGTATTGGCGAGGCCTTGATAAAGAACTCCATATATTCGCTGCAGACCGGAATAATTACGGAGGATGAGGGATTTTTACGCCAGCCGATGGAAGCCCTTATCAAAGAGCAGAATATACTCTGGGTAGGCGCTTATAACTCCTACGGTGACCTTATCTCCAGTTTGGGAAAGCCCGGCTTTGTCAGGACACACAAGGCAGAGGCGACATTGACAAAGGAACTCACCGTAGATCTTAAAAAGGATATCATACATTCCATGAAAGAGAAGCGCAGCAAACATTTCTATACCGGCGTATATACTCAGGGCAATGGCACAAGCGAGAAGATCGGGTATATTAAGCTCATTATGGACCGCAGCAAGGCGAATAAAGCTGCAGCAAAAAATATAAATGTTGTGCTTATCATAGTGCTCCTTATCTTGAGTGTATTTGGATTTGTTTATTATTTTGTCATCAATAAGGTCATGAGCGGACTGAAGACGATAAGGAATGCGATCATGGAGCTTTCCGAGGGATCCGGCGATCTGACCTTCAGGATAAATTATTCCGCCCCCGACGAACTTGGCGAGCTGGTCGAGTATTTGAACCGCTTTTTGGCAATTTTGGAAACTCTTGTCGGCAGGATAACACAGATATCCGGCCACATTCTTGATTATTCTGAAAACCTTTCATCTGCCGCGGAAGAGATGTCGGCCTCGACACAGGAGATTTCTTCGACCATAGAAGAACTTTCAGACGGCATGATGCATCAATCGGAGAAGGTGGAAAATGTAAAGAATTTTGTAAAGCAGGTTTCGGAATTCGCCGTTTCCATAAAAGAGAGTTCTGAACAGACCCTAGGTAGTTTTGACGGACTTGTGACGCTTGCCGGAAACAGTAAGACTGAGGTTGGCGCTTCATTGACCAATCTTGACGAGGTCAGGGACCTCTTCACGGAAATAGAGCAATTGATCGGAGAACTTACCAATCTTTCCACGCAGGTCGGAGAGTTCGTTTCCTCCATTAAAAATATCGCGAATCAGACAAATCTCCTCGCTCTTAATGCGGCTATTGAAGCCGCCCGTGCCGGAGAAGCCGGTAAGGGGTTTACAGTTGTCGCCGAGCAGGTGAAAAAGTTGTCTGAACAATCCTCATCAGAATCGGAGAAGGTTGAAATAACCATTTCACAGGTACAGAAGCAGGTGACGGCTCTGGCAAATACCATCGCCAATGGTGCGGAGGTTATAAAGGGTCTGTCACATATGTCAGCCAGCACGGAAAATGCTTTCAATGAGATCGTCAACGGCATACAGCAGGCAAATTCCAATCTGGAGCGCATCAATGCCCAGATAGTTGAACAGGTTGACGGTACTCAGAAGATAAATGATTCCATACTTGAGATCGCCGCTATATCAGAAGAAGGAGCGGCATCTACCGAACAGGCCTCATCTTCTACAGAAGAACAGGCCGCCTCGATGCAGGAATTGTCCGCTGCCGCCATTGAATTGGCAAATATCTCGAAAAATCTTAAAAAGCAGGTTGACCAGTTCAATATTAAGAAGGATGAAGATCAGGATACTGAAGAGTAAAAAATACTCCGGGATCCTGAACATGGGGATCGATGAAATGCTTTTTCTCTCATATAATGAGAAAAAGTTTCCCGTAATGCGGTTCTATACCTGGGAGATCCCCACCCTGTCTATGGGTTATTTTCAAAGCTCAAAGAGATTTCATTCACTCAAGGAAAGGGATGATGTCGCGATCGTCCGCAGGATGACCGGCGGCAGAGGGGTCATTCATCATTTAGAGCTTACTTATTCTCTTGTCGGAGGCTATGACGATGTATTTGCGTCACTTGATCTTCAAGGTACATACGGCGCTATCTCAAGGATCTTCCAGTCCGCCTTTTCTTCTCTGGGCATTGACATGGAGATCTCCGGCGGAGAACAGCGCTCTTCTTCTGAGAATTGTTTTGATTCCCCATCCCTCTATGAAATAACGATAAAAGGCCATAAGGTCATCGGCAGCGCCCAGTATAGGTCAAAGGGCAAATTTCTTCAGCACGGCTCGGTGATCCTGGATGTTGATTATCCCCTATGGAGCGATATATACGCTCTGCCCGAAGAATCGATGCGGGCATCGGTGAAGGGGATAAATGAATTGACCGGCAGGGAGCTTACCGCGGAAGTTATTCAGAACTCTGTGGTCTCGGCCCTTTCCCCTGCATTTGAAGCGGAGTCATCAGATCTCTCGAAAGAGGAATTAGCACAGGCGCAGGAGCTGGCATTCGGAAAGTATTCTGACACGGAGTTCACATTTAGAAGATGAGCACAACATTAAAAGATCCGGGTTCCGTATTTAACAAAAACACTGCTCTGTATATCCTGGACGGTGAAGAATATTACATAAAGAAATTGGCACTTGAGGAAATAAGAAAGCAGGTATTGGGCGCGAACAAAGATCCGTTCTCGTATCAGGAGATCACTCCGGCCAATTGGGAAGACGGCAAGACTTTCGAGACACATCTCTGCCAAGCAAGCCTTTTTTCCAGAAGGATGGTGGTCGTCAGCTATTTTTCGGAATTCTCCGGCAAGATAAAGGGAGAAATACTGGATGTACTCTCTTCTTCCGGATGGATCACAGGCAATAATGAAACGGTTGCCGTGATTATTTCTCAGGGAAGAGTTGACCTTTCGGGCGGAGCGGCCTGGACAAAAAATTACCGGAAGCTCACCTCGTCCAAAACCGCGGTGCATTTCATGGCATACGCCCTGGATACCAGAGATATCGAGAAATGGATCGAGAAATTCTTTGGTGAGAAGGATAAAAAAATATCGCAATCCGTTTGCTCGATGCTTATTAATTCTACAGACGGAACATTGGACTCGATCAAGAAAGAAGCGGAAAAACTATCTTTGTTCGTAGGGGAGAAAGATCAGATAGAGCTTTCTGATGTAAATGAATGCGTGGGAGATTTCAGGATCATTTCCGTTTTTGATTTTTGTGATGCAGCGCTGTTTTGTAATAAGACAGCTGCCCGAATATATCTCAGCCGCATAGTGGAAGAATCCGCGTCCGGCTGGGAAGTTATGCTGATCAGCAGGCTGTGGTGGTCCTATAAAAGGAATCTCTCCATCAAGGGAAAGCTCAGCAGCGGTGCCGACGAATATGCGGTTTCAAATACCTTCAACGCACCCTATAAAAAGAAAAGAGAGATCATCAGCAATGTGAAGAAGCTTTCTTCAAAGGCCTTTAAAAAACAATTGCAGCTTCTTTTTGAACTTGAATATAAGATAAAAGGCGCTGCGCCCAGCGCCCTTTTCAAAAGAAATTATTTTGAGCAGTTCATAAGCTCACTTCCGAGAGTCCTTGTCGATTAACAGTCGTTCACCTGCGGTGAACGAAGTGTGAAGTCTGAAGTGTGAAGTGTAAAGTGGGAAAATACAATGAAGAATGACTGTAGAATATTTGTAGGGACAGGGCTTGACCTGTCCTCTGTCATTCCCACGGGAATCCATCTTTTTATTAACATATACTTTTCTCACATCATTTTATGATGTTCAAAAAGAAAGATATGGATTCTTCGGTCGCTACCGCTCTTTCAGAATGACATTAAAAGAAATGTGGAGAATGTTTCCGTTCGATTTTAACGGGGCGTAGAGTTTAGTGTTCAGATTCATAAATACGATGACAATGGAATGTTTAGATTTGAGTAAATTCCAACGAACAATACAGTCTGAAGTGTGAAGTGTGGATAGGAAGGGTATGGATTCTTCGGTCGCCAAGACTCCTTCAGAATGACAGATATGTGCCTATTTTATCTCATAATTGTTCATTGTCAATTGTACATTGTTCACTGTCCTTAGGTACGACATGTCCCATATCTTACTTCGCTCCAGCGTTCTATTATTTTAACGAATTATTTAATGTGGCAAGCGATATAGCGATTTTTCGGTTACGGGTGCGCTTTTTTCCTCATTCTCTAACTAACCTCTATTTTGTATTTCTCAACCTTTAACATTTGAACTTTTCAACCTTTGAACGCTTCGGTACTGCGAAGATTGGGGTGCGGCATGAAACGATTGTAAGAGAAAGTTTAATGTATTAAGCGAAATATTGATTTTTCGGTTATGGATATGGATATAGTTTTGTTCTCTTCACTTTACACTTCACACTTCACACTTCACACTTCTTAATGCTTCGTACATCGTTCACTCGTGAACGATAGTGATCTGACTGATGAATCAGATCACTAGTGCGAAAGCAGGGGAATTATTTCAAGCCGTTAAAGACAAGAGTCAGTTTAGAAACCCTTCTCGCCGCCCTATTGGCATGTACTATGCCCTTGCCGGCGACCTTATCATAAAGTGCCACTAATTTTTTGTAAAGCGGCTCGATCTCCGCCTTTGCCTGTTTGTTTTCCAG
>JAIVYW010000041.1:0-8383 GCA_048635215.1 Candidatus Atribacteria bacterium | reverse complement strand
GAGCGTATGCTTCGGTCCGAAGGAAAAAGCGAAAGGAAAAGAGAACCCCTTCCGGAACAATAATATATATATCTTTCTTTTTGAACATCATGAAATGATGTGAGAAAAGCATATGTTAATAATGAAAAGATGTATTTCCGATCCCCGATATGATCGGGGAAAACTTCACGGGAATGACAAAGAGAAAGTAAAGGGCATTGTATATATGAACTTAATCATTTTCAGCTCTGATCATGGAATAGAGGTAGAATCTATTAACTAAACCGGAGAAGAACCTCCATGGTCAATGCCAGGAGGGGAAAGGAGTATGCTCTTTCATTACTCTAATTTGAGTATTAGGAAATATTTGGTATAATAATTCAAATGGCTTGTCCCGCACATTTCCAAGGTGCTGGAAGAAGGGAGATTATATTTGATGACAGAGCAATTTGCAACAAATGCAGCAACTGTCCCCGATATGGTTGTGAAGATATATGATTATAAATTAATAAGAAGCAAAAGAAGATCAATAGCAATTGAAGTAGCCAAAAACGGTGATGTCATTGTTAGGGCAAATTATAAAACACCTGAAAAAAAGATAAAAGAAGTACTGAATAAATATGAAAAATGGATTGAAGCTAAACTGAAAATAGTAACGGCGGAATCACAGAATATTACAAAAAAAGAGTATGAAAATGGTGATAAATTTTTCTATCTTGGAGAATTATTTCCATTGAATATAATTGATTCGGAAAGATCCATTATTTATTTTGATGATGGGTTCTATCTTTCAAAAAAAGCAAATCTCTCACCAGAGAAAATGTTTGAGTTACTTTATAAAAAAATGGCAAAAGCATATATCCCCAAAAGAGTTCATGAACTTGGTGAGTCGTACGGATTTAAATATAAAAGCGTGAGGATAACAAGTGCAAAAGCAAGGTGGGGCTCCTGTTCGTCTAAAAAGACATTGAATTTCTCATATAGATTGATAATGACACCACCCGAGATCATTGATTCTGTGATCATACATGAACTTTGCCATTTAATAGAATTAAATCATTCAAAAAAATTCTGGGCATTGGTGGAAAAATTAAATCCCAATTATAAAGGAAACAAGAAATGGCTGAATAGAAATGAACATCTTTTTAAATAGTATTAGGATGAGCAAATGATAACATTAATAGAATAATGGAGGTGCTTTGTATGAAGAAAATAACTGCAGAGAAATTATTTTGGCGGTTAACCTCTTTGTGTGGATTTGGGTGTTTTATATTTATCTCCATACCAACATTGCGGAAACTTTCCAACAGTGATTGTATAACCTTTGTGATTGCATTCGCAGCATTAGGCGGTATTTCTGGAGTAGTTTCCATAATTTTGTGGATAATAAAGAAGAGGAAAAAATAGGGTACCGGATAGGGTACCGTGTCTCTACATTTACTACATTTACGGGTTCGCCCCTACAATTGTTTTTTATTCTCCACCTATCATTTTATCATCCATTCTCAACCTTTGAACTTTTCAACTTTTGAACTTTGAACGCTTCGATATTGCGAAGCATGACCTATCATCAGAGAGGGGATTCTTCCCAGCCCGCTCCGATGACGAGTTTACCGGAATATATTACTGCCAATTGTCCCGGCGTGATTACAAGAGGTGAGGAAAGCCTTAAAAAGAAATTATCATCCACTTTTTCAAGATCGCAGGATATTGCCTTAGAGCGGTATCTGACCTTGACCTTAAGCGGCAATTTCATGACCTTCGCAAGCGGGAGGTGGAGCATCAGGGATGAAAGCTTGATGTTTATAGAATAGAGCTCATTCTTCTCCGCCACATGAACCGCATTGTTTTTCGTATCGATCAATTTTACATAAAGAGGGAAAGTGTGCGCGAGACCCAGCCCCTTCCTTTGTCCCACCGTATAGTGAATAATACCCTTGTGCTGCCCGATCTTCTTTCCATTTAAGAGAAATGCTCCCGGCTTGGACAGATGCGGCCGCTGTTTTGTCAGCATTTCGGAATAATGTGAATCATTTATAAAGCAAAGGTCTTGAGATTCACCGGGTAATTCAAGATCAGAGAAAATCCGCTTATGGGTATTGATGACCTCATTTTTTCTAAGGCCCCTCAATGGGAAAATTATTTTCTTTCGGATCTCTTCATCCAATAGGGCCAGGAAGTATGATTGCTCCTTCAGGGTGTCTTTTCCCTTAGAAATGAGATCAATGCCGTCCACGGTGCTTATACCGGCGTAATGTCCGGTCGCTATGAGACCCGCGTCATATTCGCCGAGAAGGTCAAATAACAGCTTGAATTTAAAAAGACGATTGCAGACAACACAGGGATTCGGTGTTCTTCCGCGTGAATATTCATCAATGAAATAATCCAGAACGGATCTTTGAAATTCTTCTCTTTTGTCTAATACGCGGTACTCTATATCGAGTCTGTCGCAAATTTCTTCCGCACGGTCAGTGCCCCTTGTAGCGCCGCCGGTAAGAAATCGCACTCCGATAATTCTGTATCCCTGCTCCTTGAGGAGATATGCGGCAACAGAGGAGTCTATACCTCCGGAAATGCCTAAGATAACTGTTTTGGGGGTCATGATGCCTGTTCGGCTTCTTCTAAAACTATTACATGCGTATTTTTTAAAGAGAAAACGATCTTGAGAAGCTGAAAGTCCGTATATCCGGTAAGGAGTTTGATGTCCTCTATAGCCTTCGTGTCATCTACCAAGGAAAGAACCTTCCACTCATCGGGATGAAGGTCGATATTTTCAATACCCTCCAACTCAATATTCAATTTGAGAATGAATTGATTATTAGGGATCTCTTTCGTAATACGGCTGGTCTCATCAATTCGTCTTGAGCCTTCCATGATGATATTTTCGACAGATACATTCAATGGGAAGGGGATATGTTCTTCTTTCTTCGCCATCTCATTTGAAAAGTGGAATTGACCGTCTTCCCAGGAAAATATCGCAAAGATCGATTCAAGCATGAACTCTTTCAGGCCGGTCTGTATATCGCCTTCATTGATGCCGTATCTGTCCTTGAGGATGTCTCCAACTCTCTTGGTGTTTTTCCCGTCTCGTTGGATTTTCAGTGCCTCTCTCAATTGAGCTTCATTGATCACCTTGGATTCGATAAGCATATCTCCAAGCTTTTCATTTTTTTCCATGCTGCCGGTCATGAGAATATTGCCTTCTTTGAAAATAACCTTCTTACCGTCCCATGAGTTCCATAGGTCAAGGGTACCGGTTTTCATTTCAAGATGGACGAGTTGAAGTACCTCGGAAAAGAAGAGATCGTCAAAGCTTCCGGAAAAACTCATTCGTCACCAATTGAAGAGATTTTCAAGGTCTTCGTCAGAAGGAAGATCCTTTTTTGAAGCTTTCTTTTCCACTTGCATCTTTTCCAGGTAGGGGATCAGGTTCTTTACCGCTTTCTGAGAGTACATCCTTATAAGGCCGATGGGTGTGGTATTTGCGAAAATAACGACAAGTATCCCACAATCACCGATCGCGAGCATATGGATATTCTCCTTATTGCCCTCATGAAGGACAAGCGTGAATTCCGCTTCACCAATGAGTTTGGCTAATTCATTGGTAGCGCCGAAATTCCCGGCGGTAAGTGTTCCCAGCAATATTGGGTCAATAGAAGGATCACTTTCGGTGTTTGTGATGAGATGTCCGGAATCATCAACTATCAGTACGACGAGGCATTTTGATTGTGTTTTCAATTTTTCGATGATATTGTTCATTTGATTGAGATCTTCAGGCTGAAGTACTTTACTTCCCTTAAACATACTAACCCCCCAACTTGTTGAGAACCATCTTAATAACGGTTTTCAGCGCTGCCATAACGCCGATCCCTTTATGAGCAACTCCCTCAAAAGTGGGAACTTTTCT
This sequence comes from Candidatus Atribacteria bacterium, assembly GCA_048635215.1. GTDB lineage: Bacteria > AUK180 > AUK180 > AUK180 > AUK180 > JAGLWT01. The sequence goes on along the minus strand of JAIVYW010000041.1, from coordinate 4,497 downwards.
AAAATTGAGCGTTTCCTCAAGTTTTTCAACAGGAACTATATTGGGGAGATCTCGCTTATTCCACTGCATGACAAGGGGGATATTCCTTATATCAAGGCCCTGTTCTCTGAGATTCAGAGCCATATCCTTCAATGATGATTTATTGTCGTCCATCCTGTCGATCTGAGAATCTGCAACAAACACAATTCCATCCGCCCCTTTCAATATGAGCTTACGGCTATTGGTATATATTGCCTGGCCAGGGACCGTGTATAATTGGAATTTGGTCGTGAATCCCTTTATTTTCCCGAAATCAAGAGGTAGAAAGTCAAAAAACAGGGTCCTCTCTGTTTCCGTAGCGATCGCTATCATCTTTCCTTTATATTGGGTGTCCATTTTTCCATAAATAAACTTCAGATTGGTCGTTTTTCCCGAGAGCCCGGGACCATAATATACTATTTTGCAAATTATCTCTTTTTTTGCGTAATTCAGCATCGTCATGGTCAGCCTCTAAAAAATATCATCAAGATCATCTATCATCAATGAGTCAAAGTCGAATTTCTTTGAAGAACCATCTTTCTCTTCGGTTTCTTCCTTTTCAATTTCTTCTTTTTTAGCAGGCTTTGGTTTCTTCTTGGAGGGTTTAACCTTATCCAGATCCCTTTCCTCGAAGACCTTGGCTTTCTTTATAACAATGCCTTTTCCTTTTACAATTTCCTCAAAAATGATCTTGAGTGTTTCCTTCATCTCTTGAGATTTCTGTTTCACGACGCCGAGTATCGTGTTGGCGTCAAAGAGAATGATAAAGATCGCGAAATTCTCAACACTGGAGATGAGTATATTATTTTTAGTCCCTTGGTGGAAGAGCAGTGAAAATTCGCTCTGGCCGAGTAGATTGGCAATTCCCTTGGTCGTAGCATAACTACCCGCCGCCATTGCGGCGATATTCGTGAAGTCGAGAGTAGAGACGTCTCCTTTCGTCGTCAGGATCTCTCCTCCCATATCGCAGAGTATGGCGCATGTAACACCGGCATCATCGAGGAAATTCTCGAGGATCTCGTTGATTGGATCTATTTTATTGCCGATTTGCGATAACTTCATAATTTATTAATATCCGGCTAATCCCTTATAATAATTCCAGCTCTTATCCACATCCTTCTGGATGATCTCAATGACATGTCTGTTCTTGTCGGTGAAAAGGTGCTTGAATCTGCCCTGTGATTTCAGGAATTCTTCAACAGGGATCTTTGCCATTTTGCCCTCGGCGATAAGTTTGGACTCGCCGGTAAGGGACCATTTACCGTCTTCAAACTCCACTAGCGGCCAGAAACAGGTTTTGACAGCTGTCTCTGATAACTTCTTCCAGACATCAGAAGGTATCTTCCACCCCGGAATACAGGGAGCGAAGTATAAGAGGAAAGTGGGTCCTTGAGTTTCAATGGCCTTTTTTGATTTCTTCATTGAATCCATCCAATTATGAGGAGATGCGCTTGCCGCGTACGGAATGTGATGAGCGGCTACTATGGAAAGAAGGTCTTTGCGGGATTGTGTTTTTCCGTAACTTTCACTACCTATAGGGGTAGTGGTGGTGTTCGCGCCGATCGGTGTCGCCGATGATCTCTGAATACCGGTGTTCATATACCCTTCATTGTCATAACATACATAAAGCATATTATGGCCTCTTTCGAGGGCTCCCGACAGAGATTGCAGGCCGATGTCATAGGTTCCGCCATCGCCGGCGAACGCTATGAACTTAGCGTCCTTATTATGTTCCGGCACCTCGCCGATCCTTGATAATGCATTATGTGCCGCTTCGATACCGGAAACAGTGGCCGCGACATTTTCAAATGCATTATGGATCCAAGGATGATTCCAGGCGGTATAAGGATAAATAGTGGTCGCGACTTCCAGACACCCTGTGGCGTTGCCGATGATCTTCGGGTGATCTGTGCTCATCAATACCTGTTTGACGATTACAGGTACGGGACAACCACCGCACATACGATGTCCGCCGTTCAGTGGAATTTGTTTATTAATAAGATCTTTTAATGTTAATGCCATGATATTCTCCTACTCCCTGACGCCCAGGTATTCGAAGGTCAAATTCCCTTCGCCTGTGTCTTTGAGTTTTTGCAAATTATCTACTACGGTTTCGATCATTGCCAGATTGGTATCTCTACCACCGAGTCCGTGGATGTATCCCTTGATCATTGGCGCATTTTCAATTCCGTACAGAGCCGCCAATGTTTCGCTGTAAAGGGGAGGCATGGCTCCGAATGAATCAGATCTGTCAAGAACGACAACGGCCTTGAACTTAGGCAGAAGGTCTCTCAGATAATCCACCGGGAACGGGCGGAAAAAGCGAGGTTTCACCGCACCGATCTTGATGCCTTTTTCTCTTGCTGAATCTACTACGGCCTTAACATTTCCCATTACGGAATTCAATCCCATAATGACCGTATCAGCGTCCTCTGTCCGGTATTCCTCGATCACCGAATACTTTCTGCCGAATTCCTTGGCATATTCGTTCTGTACTTCTTCAACGACAGCAAAGACCTTCTTCATGGCTTCGTGCTGCTGCTTCTTATGCTCAAAATAGTAATCTTGAAGGTCCAATGGCCCCATTGTAAAGGGTTTGTCAGCGGTAATAAGTCCTTTGAACTTCTTCTTTCCGATAAATTTCTGCACCTGCTCGTTTGTAAGCGGCATCACATTTTCAACTGAGTGAGATGTGATGAATCCATCCTGGCAGACCATTGCAGGTGTAAGGACATCAGGATGTTCCGCAATTCTCAGCGCCATGATGAAGCTGTCATATACTTCCTGATTATTCTCATTGAATATCTGTATCCAGCCGGAATCTCTGGCACCCATTGCATCTGAGTGGTCGCCGTGGATATTGATCGGGCCGGATAATGCTCTATTTACGACCGCCATAAGGATCGGCAGTCTCATTGACGAGGCAATATAAACTATTTCCCACATCAAGGCGAGCCCGTTGGATGCGGTAGCCGTCATCGCCCTTGCGCCGGCAGCTGCTGCGCCCACCGTCGCTGACATCGCGGAATGTTCTGATTCCACGGTCACGTATTCCGTATTAACTTCTCCATTCGCTACATATTCCGAAAATTTCATGGCAACCGGTGTCTGTGGGGTAATGGGATAAGCCGCTACGACATCCGGGTTGATCTGTTTCATCGCGAAAGCGGCAGATTCTGCTCCGGTCAAAGCTATGTATTTTCCCATCTTACTTCTCCTCTTTGATCATCTCGATCGCCTTCACAGGGCAAATAGCGGCGCAAACACCGCAACCCTTGCAATGATCATAGTCCTGTCCATCCATCTTCCCGTCTTTGATCACAATGGAGTTATCAGGACAGAACATCCAGCATTGAAGGCAGTTTATGCATTTATCAAGGTCGGTAATGGGCTTGTAAGTTCTCCAGGTCCCCGTAAAATAATGCTGCGAATTTCCCGCTTCCAGAATATTTCCACCGATGGGCAGGTCTTTCCACCCTTTCTTTATCTCGGTCATTTCTCCACCTCCTTATAGGCAGCTTCAAGTGCTTCTATGTTCTTATTGATAATATCCTTGCCGTATTTTATCATGAGTTTTTCATGAATATGCTTCTTGACCTCTTCAAGTTCGATAAGTCCCGTAATCTTGGAGAATGCACCCAGAATCGCTATATTGGGGATGTTCTTACCGAGTATCTTAACCGATATACCGGTAGCATCAATGGTATATATCTTAGCATTTTTATTGCCAAGATTGATCTTAGAGCGGATCTCCTCAACAGAATTGTCGGTATTGATCAGGATCGTGCCATTGTCTTTCAACTCTTCACCAAAATCAATATTCTGTAGAAGAGAAGGGTCGATAACAATAATAAAATCGGGATTCGTGATCGCTGTATGCAGCCTTATCGCAACATCCGAAATACGATTGTACACCTTAAGAGGAGCACCCATTCTTTCCGGACCATATTCCGGGAACGCTTGTACGAACTTATCAGCAGTTATAGCAGCATCCGCTAGGAGGATCGCGCCGGTTTTAGCACCAAGTCCTCCTCTTCCGTACCATGTTATTTCAAATACATTACCCATAGAAGCCTCCAAAGGTCAAAATGTTTCCTTTTATTATATTGTATTTCGACAAATATTTCAAGGAGTAGTTCTATAAATATAAAAATAATTCCTATGAAATATCATGAGAAATTCAATGAATAAAATCCCTGATAATGGGGTATAGTTAATTAGTGTACTGTTTCATAAATACCACAACAATGGCTGATGCTATTTTGTTTCGTATTCAAGGCGCGAGGAGAATAAGATTGTTCAAAAATTCAAGGTTCTAAATGTAAATAAGATTCACATCCGTAGCCGAAAAAAGGTATTTCGTTCTTGTCATTAGAATCGCCTGTAAAAAACATAGCATGCCGGAGCGAAAGAAGATATGGGACATGTCGTACGCCGCAGGCGTTCGTCTGTCCCGGTGCAAAAGTTCCAAGCAAAGAG
>JAIVYW010000040.1:0-8538 GCA_048635215.1 Candidatus Atribacteria bacterium | reverse complement strand
ATGAGCTTCCTCGCGGGAGCGTCAAAGCACTTGATAACGTGACGGCAAGCATAGAAGCCGGCGAGTTCATTTCTGTTATGGGCCCTTCCGGCTCGGGAAAGACAACGTTTCTTAATATCATCGGGTGATGACATCTTGATTGTCAACAAGACCGGTACAGCCTTCAGTGCAACTCTCGAGATTGCGCCGAGCGGTGGTTTTGATATCCAGTCTGCGACTTCTGTGCGGTTTGCACGAACACCTGCCGACGGTGAAACCTGGACAGTGACAATAGCAATCCCGCAACCAGGAGATCCTGACATCATCCTCACATATGATCGCCCTGTTACTGTCACAGATACACTCGATGCGATCGCTACAGAATTCGCTGCAGCAATCAATGCAGATGTTGATGCCGCGGACTTCGTTGCAACGGCAGAAGGTGATGTCCTGGCCATAATCAGTCTCAGTGAGACGGAATTCAGCGTGAGTGTCTCTGTTGCGGATTCTGCAGGCGATCCCGTTGTCGTTGGTGCCGACGATTTCTCAACCAATGATGCCATCGTCATGGCAGTGACTCCTGTTGGAACGAGGCTTGCCGGAGAAGAATGGAAACTGAACATTACCTTCCTTGATCCTGAAGGTACGCCTCAAGTACTCGAGTACAGTAGGTCGGCAGCCGGTGGTGAGTCTTCGGCTACGGTTGCTGGATGGTTCGCGGCAGATATTGCCGATGATGTTGATGCGGGTGATTTCGTTGCTACGGTGGTCGATGCCACTCTGTTCATCGTCAGCCTGACTGATAATCTCTTCTCGGTCGGTTTCTCGGTTGCCACGGCTTATGCTCCAGTTACGGAGACATCAGCGGCAGCGGCAGATTCTGTTGTTGTTCAGCTCACAGGTTATGCCGTGTTTGGGGATACCTGGATTGTTGCACTAGATAACCTGGCAACAACCTTCAGCGTAATCGTTAATCCGCTAGTACATGAGACCCTTGCCGATATCGATCGTGCTACTGAGCTTTTCGATTATGCTCCAAGTTTCAATATAGAGGATGGGATCGTATCCCAGTGGGAATGGATAAAGAGCTTTTACGCATAAAAAATGACGCATTTTCTTCTTTTGGCGATGTCTTTGAGGTCTTTTCTGCAGACCCTGTAATATTTGATATGCTGCGCTCAGCTTCCGTCCTTATAGCAGATGCCTTTGCCGGAGGCGGGAAATTACTGATCTGTGGAAACGGCGGTTCGGCGGCTGATTCTCAACATATGGCGGCGGAGTATATCGTAAGACTGCATGCCGATGACCAACGGCGCCCGCTTCCCGCTATAGCGCTGACAACCGATACTTCAAATATTACCGCCTGCGCAAATGATCTTGGTTTCGAGAAGATATTTGAAAGACAAGTACGGGCTTTGGGAAGTCGTAATGATGTATTTCTTGGTATATCAACAAGCGGCCGCTCTGAGAACATTGTCCTTGCCGCTGACGCGGCCGCAGAGTCGGATATGAAAACCATCCTTCTGACAGGCCCTCAGAACACTCCCTCCTCGCCTACTGTTCAGATAAAAGTTCAAGGCAATAATGTGCGTGATATTCAAATGCTGCATCTGTTCTGTGAACATATTATTGTTGAAATGACGCTGTATCTTCTTTCTGAAAGGGGATATATTTGATTTTTCCTTTTAAATACATTACAATATCTATAGGAGATAAATATGCCTAGGGGACAAAAGAGTTCTAAAGAAACCGTGGAGAAGAAGAAATCTGTGGAAAATATCTTTAATATTTCAGAAATATTTCATAAGATATGGAGCGGAAAGAATTCCCTTCAAAGATCGATCCTACTTTCAGTATGGTTGCTTCTATCTGTATTGGTATTAAGCTTGGGCTTTGTTTTCGGATATATTTTTCAATACATAAAAAATATTTTGGAGGATAAGAAGGAATTTCTTCCCGATTGGAGTTTCAAAGAGGGCATCGGCAAATTTTACCTTAACGGCTGGAAGCTATTTCTAGTAGTGCTGCCCTATATTTTGCTCAATTGGCTTCTGTCATTTCTTTTCATAAGAAATATTCTTTTCTTCATTCCGGTGCTTTTTTATATTTTTTCTGTTTTTACTCTTCCCTACAACATGATCCGTTATGTTGAATGTGAAGATTATAAGAAACTTCTCGACTTGAACTCATATTGGGAGTTCCTGACCGGGAGGTTTTTTGAGATAATTGGACTTGTGATGTTAAGTATAGGGATTTACGCCTTTGCCATGCTTGGGGTCATTGGGCTGATCTTTGTGGCCTTCACACTCTCTTGGGCCATGCTGATCACTACTTATCAATGGACTGTCCTTTACAAAGAAAATAAATAATAGGAGGATGATATGAGGAACAAATTAGTACCCATTATTCTTATTGTAGCTGTTTTGGGTTTTGTCGGTTTTATGACCGCAGGATGCAGCACTTCAGACGATGAATCCACATTAGAACTTTATGTCTCTAGTATTGACCCACTTGATGATTACTATAAGGTGGGAGCGTCAACCTGTGGACCTGAGACAACGGTTACCATTTCATGCGTATACTACGGCGATTCGGAAGTAGCCCCCAAAGGGGCCTTTATAAATCGTATAACACTAATTGCGCAGAATGCTTCTGAAGTAGCGATTGCCGCTGTTGACGATAAAGTTATCTACACAAGCTATTTTATACCGGTTGGAGCTGAGAATGTTGTTATTTTTGGAGATATTCTCTGGGCTTCTTTGATTGACTGGTTGGATGCTCAAACTCCTACAGGAACAGAGGAAATGGTTATAAAAATATACATCGAAGGTGAAGATACATCAGGAAATACTCTGAATGCGGTTTCTTACTTTACCGTTTTCTATTACTAACATATTGACTTCTTTTCATCAATAGAATATAATTACCTCTTCGCGGGGAGTGGCGCAGGTGGCTAGCGCGCATGGTTTGGGACCATGAGGCCGCGGGTTCAAGTCCCGCTTCCCCGACCATTCTTTTTTTAAGACCTAATGCGTCCTTAGCTCAACGGATAGAGCGTCGGGCTTCGAACCCGCAGGCTGCAGGTTCGAATCCTGCAGGGCGCATTTCTTTAGTCCCCTGTAGCGGGTAAAGAAAATGAACAATTAAGAAATGAATAATGAACAATGATGAGATAAAATTGATACCTATTTGTCATTCCCGCGAAAGCGGGAATCCATTCCCTTGAGGTACGGGGTACGAAGTGTGGAGTACGGGGTGGGTAAAAGATAGTGAATAGTGAAAAATGAAAATATGGGAAAGTACAATGAGCAGATAGCGGATTGTTACTCCGTATGGGAATTTTCTTATTCCTCTCCCATGTTCCACTGGTGCACTGCGAAGCTTATCCCGTATCTTACTTCGCTCCGGCGTTCTATTATTTTAACGGATGATTTTAATGAAATTACCGAAATATTATCTCTCCGGTTACGGGTGTGAGTATTGGGTTCGTTTTCACTTCGTACATCGCACCTCGTACTTCGTACTTTCTTTACACCCTCTCGATCAGTTTTTTCTCAAGGAGTTCCGCCACCATTTTCCCATTTAAATATTCATCGGGAGTTAATGCGCGATCCTTTGAAACCTTTTCCAGAAGATCGTTGAAAAAATCCATGCGCTTCAACAATGCTTCTTCCGAGACTATTTTTTCTGTGCGGAGAATAAATCCATCTTTGATAGTCAGAACATAATAGCCCGGGCCATTGAAATTCTTTGCTTTGAAGACACCTGATAATTGATAGAGATATTCAAGCTCTCTTACCATGGAATCCAATGTATTCAGATATTTATATCTGAGGTCTCCGTCGTTCTTTTGAGTTTCCTTCATTAGTTTTCTGAGTATTTTTGAAGGATTAGAAAAGAATTCATTCAATTTCTTCATGTACTTTTTCCTACGGTCCTTGGATTTACACGGTGCGATGCATTTGCGTGTAAGGAATTTGATACATAATGTAGGAGATTCATAGAAATATCCTTTACAGGTTGGCAAGTCCATCAGATTTTCCAAGGTCAGAAGAACTCTATCAAGATTATACTCCTTCTTGAGAGGTCCAAGAAATAGCGTTCCTTTTGCAGGCGGTGTATCTGAAATGGTTAAGAAGAGAAGATCTTGGCTCGGCTCCGCAACAATATAAGAATATCCTTGCGGAGAGGAGACCTTCCTATTGAAGGGAGGCCTAAACCGTCTCAAGAACTTCCGCTCTTCAAATATCATCGAAAGGATGTTTTTCTCTTCTATACAGTCAATATATTTAGTATTTTCCAATAGCTCCTTTCGATGTTTATTATCCGGTACGCGCTTGATCTGTGCCCTTACTGCTGATTGTATGCTCATACCCTTTCCAACATAGAGCGCCCTTCTTTTTGAATCCCTGAAAATATATAATCCCGGCACTTTTGGGAGGGATTTGATCTTGGAGAGGGATAATTGAGTATCAAGGACAATGCCGATATCTCCATTTATATCAGTATCTTTGATGACGAACATTGATGTATGTCCCTTGTATATCCGCAATTGCTTGAAATTGAAGTGACATTTAAAGCTCTTTCTTCTGAACTGATGCAAAGGAAGTGAATCAAAAAGTGATCTTTCGACCTTGCCTTCAAAACGGATCTTCCCATAGCCGTTCCGGGGAATCCGCTTAAGAAGTTTATATGCATCCTCTTTGATCTTCTCCCCGCTCTTCCCGTCCAATTTTAACTTGTATTCGAACATATGCCGGCATCTCAAATTAATGAAGGTTGACTCGATAATTGCGTTGTCATCAACCGTGATATCATAGAATCCCTTTTTTTCATGTATCTCTGAAAAGGTGATCCTCTCCTGAGCTCCCGGGAAAAAAATATTCTGCTTCTTTGTCTTTGGATGACGAATGATCTGTTTGCGGTGGATGTGGCCGATCCCGATATAGTCGAATTCTTTAGGGATGATATCCTTTGAAAGCACTTCGGGGAATCTTCCAAATCTGTAGCCGATGGGGCCAACTTTCGCTCCATGCAGCAATTGATGCAGCATGAGTATCTTGAAATCAGCCCGTTTTTTGCTCCAATTCGTCTGTTCCATCGCCTGCGCAAATAATTTATTTACCCTCGTCTTACCATCTTTCATATAAGGGATGCCGCAGATCATCACTTTCCTTTTCCCTACGCGGTGTATCTTGGCTCCCGGCTGGCAGAAAATGTGAAGATTCTTAAATCTTGAAGTAAAGGAGTCGGGAAAGCAGGTTTTTTCGTGATTTCCTTTGATAAGGAATATCGGGATCCCCAAATTGTCGATCTCCAGCAGGGGCTTTATCGTCAGCTCCTGAATATAATGTGAGGGTTCTCTGTCAAAAAGGTCTCCTGTATGCAGGATAAAGTCGATGTCTTTGGCGTGCTTTAGAATATAATCGGTGATCAGAAAATAATTCTTGAAAAAGTCCTTTCCTCTGAATATCTCGGGATCCTGTCCTTTAGAGGCAGGAAAGTGGTCGCCAAGATGTGTATCACTGAAGTGAATGAATCTCATCAGAACCTTGTCTCCAGAAAAATGTCAAAGCGTTTCTGCTTCAGATCCATGTCGAGATTGAGAAAATGCGCGTCAAAAAAGGCATCAAGCGTATTGTAAACCCAAAATACTATGAGAGCGGTTATCAAATATTGATTCAGATAATACATCTCCTCATACTTATTGTAAAGGGCTTCAACATCTGCCGGGGCGGCTTCAAATGCCGCCAGATATTTATCATAGGCACTCTGAACGCCCTTGTATCCGCTAAAACTGTAATATGTTCCGGCCCCCGCCAAAGAGAAGAATAGAACCGCCTTAATTAACTTCCCATTAAAACCCTGTCCCAGGCCTGGCATCAGAAGGGATTGCCCACCTCTGACCCATGGGGACGCAGCACTTTCCCCGCAGGGAAAAGAAAAGGAAATAAAAGAGAATAGTATTATGAGGAGAGGGAGTAATACTTTTTTAATACGATCTCCTTCACCGTCTTTTTGAACCCCTTATCGAGGAACTCTACCATCGGCGCCCATTCTCCATCTACTTTTATAGCGGGATCACCGATGCCGTCACCGTATCTCCCGCCGATAAAAACGGGGATCGACTTTATCAGAAATTCACCATTGATCTCTATTTCACCGTAGCCTTTCAGGGTTCCACTGTCTTTGGCCCTCACATCGGCCTTCGTGATCTCGGTCGTTGACGCGCTGGCTATGCTTTTATTGATTATGGCATCGGCCACCATTGCCAGGAAACCCGGGTCATTTGCCCATACGAAGTAGTATTTCTTACCATTCCACTCATTATAAGGCATTATGGCCTTTCCATTTGTAATGGTGATCCCTGATATCTTGATCTTCTCATTGATAGTGATGCTGTATTTCCCGTCGTCGCTTTTTGCGAAAGCTGTTATCTTTGAAATAAAGTCTTTCTTTACCGCTTCTTTGACAACTTCCTTTTTGACCTCTTCAGCTTCCTTTTTGGCTTCTTCCTCTTTTTCTGGCAGATACTCATCTTCATCTTCTCCCATTGATTGATCAAAGACAACATCTTTCATATCGTCCGCATCGACCGAAGTAGAGTCGAACTTGCGCTCTACCGGCTGTGAAGTATCTTCCTTGGCGCATGCCGCGAACAGCAGAATAATGATGGCAACAAAAATTATCGTGAACTTCTTCATACTTAACCCTCCTGGGTATCCAGAGCTGTGTTCTTAAATATTTCTTCTACGCTTGTGATCCCTTTCAGGACCTTGATGATTCCTGACTTCCTCAGGGATTTCATTCCTTGTTGATAGGCGATCCCCTTGATCTCAGAAATGGGCTTGTGTAGATTTATCGCATTCTTGATCTCCTGAGAGATCCCGAGTACTTCATAAACGGCGGTTCGTCCCTTATAACCTGTGCCATTACATTTCGGGCATCCTTTTCCCTTGTAAACCTTAACATCATTCACTTTCTCGGCGGGTATGCCCAGCTCGATAAGATTTTCTTTAGTGGTATCGGTATCTTCGATTTTGCAGCTTGAACAGACCTTTCTCACGAGCCTCTGCGCGACGATCATCAGGAGCGAACTTGAGATATTGAAAGGCTCGACCCCCATGTTTATCAAACGCGCAATAGTATCCACTGCCGAGTTCGTATGGAGCGTCGCAAAGACAAGGTGGCCTGTCTGCGCGGCCTTGATGGCTATGTCACCCGTTTCCAGGTCTCTGACCTCACCGATCATTACGATCTCTGGGTCAGCCCTCAGGAACGATTTCAATGCCGAGGCAAAAGTAAGTCCGATCTCCGGTTTTGCCTGTACTTGATTCAATCCTTCGATATCGAATTCCACAGGGTCTTCAACCGTCATTATATTGACCTCTTCAGAATTAAGTAGCTTTAAGGATGTTGACAAAGTCCATGTTTTACCGGAACCGGTGGGTCCTGTGATCAGTATCATGCCCCAGGGAGATTCGATACTCTTTTTAAAGGTCTCCATTTGATCCTGCTCGAATCCCAGCATATCAAGGGTAACCTCTCCTTCACCCTTATCCAGGATTCTGATGACCACCTTTTCGCCATGTACACATGGTACTGTGGCAACTCTGAGATCGATCTTACGGCCCTCATACTTGACCTGTGCCTTTCCGTCCTGGGGAATTCTTCTCTCAGATATCTTAAGGTGAGAGATGATCTTAATTCTGGAAACGATCCCCATTATGAAGTTTTTGGGCAATTGGTCAGCGGTTTTCAGAACTCCGTCGTTTCTATACCTCAATCTTACATATGTATCATAGGGTTCTATATGAATATCAGAAGCGCCTTTTCTGATCCCGTTGAAAATTATCTGATTGACCAATTTGACCATGGGCTTCTCTTCGCCCCCGATGACTTCTTCGGTCTCTTCATCCATCTCTTCTCCATGAAAGCTACCATTACCCTTCTCTATTACTACCATCCTGTTTGGTCCCCTTCTCCGTGCTATCTCAATTATCTGGTCAAAGTTCATTGTAGCTCCAGATTTTTATTTGAATTATGCGCCAACACAGTTCCAAAAGCCATATTGAGAATCCTCTCTTCATACCCATCAGACCGGGAAGGCATCAAGGTAATAATCCCTGCCCCAACAGTTACACATTGACGTAAACCCAGTATAAGATGATCAATCGTCTTAACAAGGATATTCCCTGTCTCTATATTTGGCACAAGGAAAAGATCCGGGAAGTTATCCTCTTTAAATGGTTTATTACCAAAGGCCTCGATTATATTTATCTCATTATCAATAGAAATAATGCCGTCATCATTTTGCTCAAAGAACATATTCCGAAGAATCTCCCCCTCTCTAGCCGAGATCAGATCAGGACTTACCTCTCTCCTGGCAGATAAAACCATGACCCTTACCCTGTCGAACTCAAATCTTTTCAAGACAGATATAGCATTATTTAAGATCTTGAACTTTTTCTTTATATCAGGCTTGATATTAACTCCGGGGTCTGTAATTGCAAATATTTTGCTCAATCCCTTTGTCTGATGAAAACATATGGTGCAGGG
>JAIVYW010000039.1:0-8678 GCA_048635215.1 Candidatus Atribacteria bacterium | reverse complement strand
GATATCCTCTTCTTTAAAGAACAATTTCTTAAAAAGACGGGCGGAAAAAACGGCAATAATGATGCCTATCATGTATATCGAAAATACGATAAAGCCCTGATGCTTTGTAAAAAAGGCACCGGCGAAAAGAACATATATGGGCAATCTCGCTGAGCAGGACATGAATGGGTTCACAAGGACCGTTAATATCCTGTCCTTTCTCGTTTCAAGGGTCCTTGCCGCCATTATCGCAGGAACATTACATCCAAAACCCAGGATCATGGGAATAAATGATTTTCCGTGAAGCCCCATCTTATGCATAACCCCGTCCATAACAAAAGCAGCACGCGCCATATAACCGGTATCCTCGAGATATGACATAAGAAAAAAGAGTATCATGATATTGGGAAGAAAACTCAGAACGCCGCCGACACCGGCAATAAGCCCATTGACAATAAGAGATGCCAGCCATGCGGGGGTAGAAATTGAAGCAAAGAATTGTGTTATATGAATAGATGACCAGGAGAAGAAACCGCCTATCATCTCCTGAAGGGGACTGCCCAATTTGAAAACCAGCTGGAAAATAAGAAAGATAATAACAATGAAAAGCGGTATCCCCACCCATGGATTTGTTATTACATGATCAAATGCATCAGCGAATTCAATGCTGTCCGTCTTTTTCTCGGTATGCTTTATGGACTCCGCGGCCAGACCCCTTATCAATCCGTGCCGGTATTCACCTATATGAACCGGCGATGGGCGTCCCAGGTCACGGTCAGAGGAATTCTGAATTTTTCTTAGATCATTGAAGTAGGGCTTGCCTTTCAAACTCTTCATTACCTGAGGATCCCTTTCCAGTATCTTCAAAGCGGTCCAATGCGCATCCTCGTGATCTGCTTCAAAGCTTTTCAGTCGAAGAATTCGGCAGATCTGCCGTTCAATGGTGGTATCGTAGAGTAATTTAAAATCGTTTCCTTCCGGCGGGGAAACGATGGCTTCCCTCAATTCCGGAATACCCCTGCCGTCAATTGCAGCTGCAGGGATCACCTTCACCCTTAACGCCTCAGCGATCTTTTCGATATCAAAAAAATGCCCGGTACTCTCAACCTCATCCATCATATTGAGGACCAGGATCACCGGCTTGTCGGAAAATTCCAGAAGCTGGATCATGGGATAAAGATTTCTTTCGACATTATTGGCATCTATAATACAAACGATACAGTCAAATGTCCCGGACATCAGAGCATCCCGTACCACTACCTCGTCAGGAGAATTCGGAGTTAATGAATAAGCGCCGGGAAGGTCAACGAGTTCCACTCTTTTTTTGACCCCCTTCAGTATCCCCAGCTTCGAGTCAACCGTAACCCCTGACCAATTCCCCACATGCTGATGTGACCCGGTCAATGCATTGAAAATAGTGGTCTTTCCAGAATTAGGATTCCCGAATAATGCTACCCTGAGATCAATCTTCTTTTCCAAGGTCATCTCCTAATACTTTTTTTGCCATTCCCTGGCCCAGGCCGATCTTGATATTTCCGATCTTCACCACTATCTGTCCGCGGCCCGAATTGGAAATAACAGTCAAAGTACTTCCGCAGCGAATACCGATCTCGCTGATACGGCGCACTGAATTACAGCCTCCATCTATCTGCTGCACTAAAAATCTATGCCCGGAAAGCGTATCACTTAATAGTTTCATTATTATCCTCCGTAACCTGTATTGCCTCAGCATCGTCTCTGCTGATAGAATGATAACCGCCGCCATGATGTATCTCAATAATACTTCCATCCAATGAGATCCTCGTGATGGTAAAACGCTCTCCTTTATTGAGTTTCATCCATGCAAGGCGATCACGCACCGGCTTCTTTGAGAAGCCGACAAAAACACCGCAGAAATCTTTCTTATGTAATACCAAAGGTGTTGTCGCTTCATTCCCCTTCAATCCATATGATGATTTTGCACATGTAAATATTTCCTGTATATTTTCCTCCAGAAGGTATGTGGTCAGACAATTAAGTTTCTCAACATGGTTCATTTCCATGTGATGCTCGACTTCGCATGCCATCTGTTTGGCTTTTTCGGTAGGTATTTTTAAAACGTTCTCAAAGAATCTTTCAATGATCCTATGCTTGGAATATACGCGTGATGCCCGGCACAATCCCGCTTCGGTAAGATCGATATGCCTGTACTTCTCATAATTCACATGCCCGGAAGCAGAAAGGCTTTTCATGGCATTGACCACGGAAGAATTCTTAACATTGTGGTATTCTACCAGGTCTTTAATTCTAACGGTATTATTTGAATATTTTAATACCAGTATGGATTCAAGATAATCTTCAAGGCTTTCTGAAAGCATATTCGCTCCTTTGTAGTTTCATCTACATTCTCTATTCTATACTAATTATAATAGATTGGTGGCGGAAAGTCAAGTGGAAGATTGACTAAGTACAAGGGATGAAGCTGGAGAGAATTATCTACTCTCTATTTCTTTTCTGGAATCCATAAATTGCCTCATTTCTTCCAGATAGTAATTGTAATAGATCTTTCCTGACTCGTCAAGTGATTTGCTGTGCTCCGCCATTTTTCCGTACATCGTCTCTGCGGAAGTGAATCCTTCCTCAAGAATGATCCTTTCCATGATTGCATAGCGGTAATGCCGGCTACCGCATTTTCTGATAAGGTCTTTTTTATATTTGCGGAAAGAGGCGGGATTTAATTCCAATGGGGTAGGGTGTTTCCAGAAGGAATATGGCAGAAATCTAAAAATGCCAGCCAGTCTCTTATTTCCCATGTACCGGTCACAAGCTTCGGCCTTGTCAACGATCTGCTCCTTTTCCGTATCAAGATCATACTTGTAAAATTTTCTCTCAATATCCTTGAAGTAAATACTTTTCCCGTCAAGCGACCATGAAAATCCCCAGACATACCGATCCTCAAATATCGGCTGACTTTGAAAGGTTTCAATATCCAAAATAGACAAATTATCATCCACCGCATAAAGGACACTGTCAGCCGAGGGTGAGAGCCGGGCGTAATTTCCTAATCTGCCCAATTCGATCTTCTTTTTTGTGGAGATATTGTATAGGAAGGTATTTGTTTTAGGATTCACCAGGATGATATCCCCTCGAAGATCCAGATGTACTCGGACAGGCGATGAACAATACTTGGGAAGATCGAAGTCCATCAAATGCTCCGGCGCTGTATCGCCCATGCTGTAACTGTATAATGAAACAATAGCGAACAGGCTCTTTGCTCGGCCGCCGTCGGGAAATCTTCCCAGCCCCTTGGGAACCCTATACGCAGAATATAAGCGGGCGAAGACCAGGTCCGCAGGGAAGGAGTCCTTGTTCTGATCATCCTCGGATTCTTCAGCCGTTTTCATCTGACATTCCCGTTGGATTCCGCCGGAATAGGTAATTGTTGTTGTTATAAATTTTTCATGAAAGCTGCAATTTTGAAACATTGCGATCAAAAGGAAATAAAACAGGATGCGTAAATACTTCATCGGCTCCCTATTTATTCCGCATTTTCTGCGACAGGTTCGAATTCCTTCAGGATATTTTCTGCATGAGCGAGATCTTCGTCTGAGACATAAACCGTTAGTGGTGTAGAGCCGCCTGGAGACAATATATAGGGTATAACCGTAGCTAATATCTCGTGTTCTATATAAACCTCAATACCATGACTCCGTAGAAGACCCGCGATGATCTCAGCTTCGATATAGCCGCCTTTGAAGATTTTGCTGGTGTTCTGATTCATAAATACGATGACATTCTCCAACTATTCATTTCCCAACTAACCTCCACCCTCTTCTCACTTGTTCTCTATTCATTTTTTAATTATCCATTGTCAATTGTCCATTGTCAATTTCTCAATAAGCCTCTATCCTCCGTTTATGCTCATCAGAAATCAAAATCCGAAAAAATGACCTTACGGATCTCTTCTCTTAATCTGTCAGAGAACTCATCGTGTTGTTGTATCTGCTCAAGCAGAACATGAACGATCTCCCAGAGCCGTGTCTCTTTTAAGATCTTTTCTTTATCGTCAGTAAGGATATGAGAACATATCTTCTCTTCTCCGGTTAGATCTTTATTGAAAAGCATTTTTTCAAATTCATGAAATGTCATCTCTTTGTCGTCCACCTTGACCAAGCTTCTTGTGTTGTGATCAGCCATTCTTCCCTCCATAATTGAATCATGCGGTGGAAGAGTAAGCCGGATTTTGTTTTAATGGCCATTCATCTATGCGATCGACCTTACGGCTCGGACGAACAGCCCTCAAATGCCGTATGTTTGATCTTGCTTCGACAGGGGTTTACCGGAAGATATGTTCCCATACCCTCCCGCGAATAACGCGCTTTCACCTTTACAGCCATTGCCGGGTAATACCCGATATGCGCTGCAGTTTATTTTCTGTGGCACTTTCCTCCCTTGCGGGATCCCATTGGGACTGTCTGCTCTGCGAAGTCCGGACTTTCCTCTCATTCTGCCGAAACAGAAAAAGCGGCCAATCTTCTTCCACCGAAATAGTTTACAATATTTCTTTGAATTTGTCCACTGAAATCAGGGACGTTGGTTGACAGTGTTTACAGTTTGAGTTTTTTCTTTAACTTTGATACCCAACTCCTGGATCTGTTCATCACTCGAGCTATTGCGGCATTGGATATACTTGACTTATGTAAATGCATCACTATTTTTCTTCGATGTCCGATCATTTCACCGTCATACAGTTTACTCAGAAGATCGCTTTTTGAGATATTCACTTTGGACAAATACTTATTCAGCAATTTCTCCGCGTTTAGGCCGGAAAGATATCGTCGTTCGGCATATTTGCTCATCTCACGCCCCTTTCTACGCTTGTCTGTCAACAATAATTCATCAGCGCTGCCAATGAAATCTTCTGAAACAGGAAAGGTATCATCCGAACTGCTTTTAAGGTATCCTTCAAGCCGGCGTAATTTGGAGATCCTAGTCTTGCCCTTTTTATTATAAAAGGAGCTACTGGACTGAGGATAATCCTCAGGATGCTCAACCAATTCCGCTTTAACGGGATTATTGTGAATATAATGCAGAATAAAGAATAAGTACTGTTCGTCCAATACTGTGGAAGATTTAAATCTACCCTGAAATACACGGCCGACAAGGTCGTATTTTTTATTGAAGTACATTGCGTAGCGCGTATTAACCAGACGAAAGAAGTGTTCCAGAGAATTCTCCCTTCTCCGAAGCAGTAAATGGATATGATTGCGCATCAGGCAATAACCGTATATTTCTATATCCATATCCATTGATACTTTATTAATTATACCGTAATAGGCATTGAAGTCATCATCAGAAAAGAACAACGGGTTCTTCCGCTGCCCCCTGCATGTTATGTGATAGAAGTAATTAGGCTCATCAAACCTAAGTGATCTGATTCATAAATACAATGACAATGGAATGCTTAGATTTGAGTCAATTCCAAAGAACAATGAGCGCTGCGTACCCTCTGTGGTCCGTGAGCGAAGAGAGAGGAAGAAATTGACCAAAGATAATATTCCCTTCGGGCTGAGGCTCTTTTTCTGTCTTCTGCGTTGCTCGTTGCTTACATACCGCTGTGGGTATGCAACGCTCCTCGCGCCTTGAACACATAATAAAATGGCATCAGCCATTGTTAATGTATTTATGAATCAGAGCACTAACTCTGCGTGCCATTTTCCCTCCTCAAACTGTCAACACTGTCAACCAACGTCCCTAATATTCAAAAAGAAAGCCGCGATCCCAAAAGCGACCGAGACATTTAAGGATTCGACATCGTTTTTCATTGGGATGCTCACGATATGATCACATTCTTTCAGGATGCCGGGCCGGATCCCCTGGGCCTCTCCACCCATTATCAAAGCTATACCATCGCTATCATTTTGATGATCGGTGAGGGGCAGTTCACCCGACATATCAAGGCCAAGTATCGTGACACCTTCTTGTTTGAGTATCTTGATCTCTCTTTTAAGGTTAACGGTCTCCTCTATCATTAAGCGGTTCAAAGTCCCCTGAGAGACCCTTTCCACTTCAGGGGTCACCTTAGCCGAATCATGCTTAGGAATGATAACGCCATGAACCCCAAGAGCAGCGGCAGTTCGAATTATCGCGCCAAGATTTCTAACATCCTGTATACGGTCCAGAAGAAGTATGAAGGGCGGCTCATTATTGCTTCTGGCATTTTTGAGCATCTCTTCCACAGAGAAGAATTTGCGTTTGCCCCCGAAAAGGACAACACCCTGAGAATGCGGAGAATAATGTGAATCGAAATTCCTATGGGATACAAATTCGATCTTTATTCCTCTGCCTTTAGCCAATTCTATGATCTTCTGCACCTTGTCACCAAAAGTGTTCTCGCGGACTACAAGCTTAATTATTTCGCGATTGCCGGCATTGAGATTCTCCCAGACGGCATTCCGGCCGATTATCTTGAGCATCTTAACTTTCCCGCAGAAATTCAAGTGAATTCTGAATTCTACCGCGTATCTCTTTCAGAGGAAGTACCGTCAGAAAGTGTATTAACTCAGGCCCTTCCTCCTTTCCGGAAAGCATATATCTGATGGGATGATAAAGGTCCTTTCCTTTCAGCTCCGTCCGTTTTGACAGCTCCTTAAAAAGCCCGCCGGCATCATTTGTCGACAAGGAATCCTTTTCAGCCGTCAGGGTCAGGAAATTTTCTGCCAGAAGTATATGGGCGGATGTTTTAAAAGGAGTAAGAAGCTCCTTATTGATCACCCAAAGGGAGAAATCATCAATGCGTGCAATTACATCGCCAAGAAAATGATAATAGTCGCGAGTGGCGGAAATATATCTATGTACCATATCGGCGTCATCTTTGAAAAAGGGAGATCGTTTTAATTCCGGAACAAGCTCAATTATTTCTTCATCACTGAGCGCGCGCAAGTATACACCGTTCATCCAATCCAGTTTTTCGCGATTCAGGATCGCCGCGGTCTTTGAAACCCTATCCAAAGAAAAGAATGAGATTATCTCTTCCATGGTCAGCAGTTCTGGATTTTCACTGGTTTCCCTATCGGGAGGAGACCATCCCAAAAGAGACAGAAAGTTGGTCAATGCCGCCGGAAGATAGCCCTTTTCCCTGAATTCTTCCACCGAGGTGGCGCCGTGGCGCTTGGACAGACGGCTACCGTCCTCGCCCAGTATCATCGAAAGGTGCCCAAAGAGTGGCAATTCAAATCCTAATGCCTGATAAAGCATTATCTGTTTCGGTGTATTGGAAAGATGGTCGTCGCCTCTCAGTACATGAGTGATCTTCATCAAAGCATCGTCGACGACACAGGTGAAATTGTAAGTGGGGTAACCATTGGATCGTTTGATCACGAAGTCCCCCATCAAGGAAGGATCAAAACGCGTCTCGCCGTGTATCAGGTCTTCAAATACGATCTCACCGTCCAATGGTATCTTAAATCTGATCGATGGGGTAATGCCGGAATCGATCTTCTTCTGAATATCCTGCTTTGAGAGGTCCCTGCAGCGCCCTGAGTATTTCGGGGTCTGCCCGTTTTTCAAAGCATCCGCCCTTTCTCTTTCCAGGTCTTCCGGGGTGCAGAAGCAGGGGTATGCCGAGCCGGCTTCCAGTAATTTATCAATATGCTCATTGTAAAGGTCAAAACGCTCTGTCTGGAAATAAGGACCAAGATCGCCGCCCTTGCCCGGGCCCTCATCCCAGGATAATCCCAGCCATTCCAGACTTTTGAGAAGATCTTTAACTGATTCCTCCGTAGAGCGTTCTTTATCCGTATCTTCGATCCTTAATATATAAGTTCCCCCGCAAGCGCGGGCAAAGAGATAATTAAATAATGCTGTGCGCGCGCCTCCGACATGCAGTAAACCTGTCGGTGAAGGCGCGAATCTTACCCTGACAGCGCTCATTGAGACTCTGAAGAATCTTGAAGCTCTTTAATGAGGTCAGCTATTCCTTCCTCAGGAAGCCACTTAGGAGCGTAGCCGATCTTTATAGATTCATCAAGAGCGGCTTCGGTATGATCCTGATAGAAATCGTAAGGATTCTTGAAATATTCGATCTTCATATCTGTTCCCAGGACATCATTGATGATCTCCACGAGCCGGTTGAAGGTATAGGCTTTTCCGCATCCAAGATTGTATACGCCGTTCTTCTTTGATTCATACGCAGAAATGATACCATCCACCACATCTTTGGCATAAACGAAATCCCTCTTCTGCTCTCCCATTTCAAAAAGCCGGGGATTCTCGCCGTTGCTCATTTTCACCGATAATTGATAGACCATGGACGCGAATTTCCCCTTGGATTCCTCCCTTTTGCCATAGACATTGAAGAATCTCAAACCGACAAGCGGAAAAGAGGGCGCCATGGCAATGGTCTCATATGTCAATCTGTCCATCATCATCTTTGAAAAGGCATAGACATTTGCGGGCCGGTTCTGACGCGCCTGGGACACGAGCGGCCACCAAATCGGCGCGTAGCCGGTGCTCGCTACAGGTCGCCGTCCGGGTCGAGCGTATCCAGGCGTTCCTTCAGCCGCTTGAGGACGCGGGTCTTGGCCTGGTACACGCTGGCTTTGTTCAAGCCGACCTTCTCGGACGTCTCGTCCGCGGACAGCCCCGCCAGGGCGTACATCTCGAAGGCCTGCAGTGTGTTGGCGTCAAACTCGTCGGCAATCGAGCGCATGGCCCAGCGC